>CALUIF010000132.1 GCA_944320635.1 uncultured Bacteroides sp.
GTCCACACCTCGCCGTTGGGGATGTGGTGCAGGGCGTTGACGATGCCGGTGGCTCCGGCTTGCTTGATGTCCCACAGGCTGACGGGGTCGTTGGGCCCGTACCAGCGCCAAGTTTGTTCGCAAAGTACCATAATGTGAATTGAGAATTAGGAATGAAGAATTAAGAATGAAGAATCAGGTTTAGTGAAGAATTAAGAATGAAGAATTTTCGTGCGGCATGTCCGGTAACGGTGCAGACACTTTGGAACATTCTTCATTCTTAGTTCTTCATTCAATTTATATGGAGAACACGTCGAACCCGCCGTCTACCACCGAAAGGGCGCCGGTGACGAAGCTCGAGGCGTCGCTGATGAGGTAGTGTATGGTGCCGAACAGCTCTTCGGGCTCGGCGAAGCGGCCTGCGGGCGTGTGGGCGATGATGGCACGGGCGCGGTCGGTGTACGAGCCGTCGGGGTTGGTGAGCAACGTGCGGTTCTGGTTAGTGAGCAGGAAGCCGGGCACGATGGCATTGACGCGCAGCTCGGGGCTGAACTTGGTGGCGAGTTCGGTGGCCATGTAGCGTGTGTAGCTGGCGATGGCCGATTTGGCGGCACCGTAGCCTACCACGCGGGTGAGCGGGCGGAGGGCCGACTCGGAGCAGAAGTTGACGATGGCACCCTTCTTGTTCTTGGCCATGACGGGCACGAACACCGTGGTGGGCAGTATGGTGCCGAAGAGGTTGAGGTCGACTACCTTGCGGAAGGCGTCGATGTCGAGGTCGAGGAACGTCTTGTCCGGTGCGATGGTGGCTCCGGCCATGTTGCCTCCGGCGGCGTTGAGCAGGATGTCGATGGTGCCGAAGCGGGTCACGATGTCTTCCCGGTTCTGCTCCAGAATCTCCTTGTTGAGCACGTCGGTGGTGAGGAACAGGGCTTCGCCTACCTTGTTCAGCTCGGCTTCGAGGGCGCGGCCTTGCTCTTCTGCGCGGTCGAGGATGACAATCTTCGCACCTTGTTCGGCTAGGTATTTCGCGATGTTCTGCCCCAAGATGCCGCAACCGCCGGTGATGACGGTCACTTTTCCTTTGATGTCGAATAAGTTTTTCATATCCTTTGTTGTTTATTGATGTGTTTCGATGCACAAAAGTACGCAATTATTCGTTTCCTTGTGCAGGCTCTGCGTGGTTTTTGTGTCCGTTAACGGTTAGCAAATCTTCCTCTAGTTTCCCATCGCGGCTGCGGATGCTCACGGCCACGGGGGCGTCTTGGCGGACGACGTATATCTCCGCCCGTCCGTCGGCTGCCTGGATGAGGCGCGAGCCGCGCGAGGTGCCCTGGTTCTGCACCAATGCCTGCGGGTGGGTGCAGCCAAACTCCAGGAAGCCGGCATGGTCGAGGCAGCGGATGCCGTCGCCGTCCAGCACTTCGGCACGGACGAGCACGGTGTCGGTGCCCACGGCTTCTTGCGTGAGGTGCAGCCTGGCGGGGGTGCCCCAGCGCCGGGTCTGATACTCTTGCGTGATGCTGTCGGAGAGTATGGTTTTACCTTTCTTCACCACGGCCTTGAGGGTGTTCGTGCCTTCGCGGAGGACGACATTCCAGCGCAGGCCGGCGGCGGGGAAGTCCTGGCTGTCCCTGCGGCGGACGCCTTGCGACTGGCCGTTGACGTACAGCTCCACTTCCGGGCAGTTGGAGTACACCAGCACTTCCTTCTCCTCGCCGGGCTTGCCCCAGCGCACGGGCCGGTTGTGGCCGTAGATGTGCACCATGGGTGCCGTGGCCCAGTAGGACTGGAAGACGTAGTAGCTCTCCTTGGGCGTGCCATCTCTTTGCACCACGCCTTTCTGGTTGACGTAGGGGATGGGGTTGGTGGGGCGCAGCGGGGTGGAGAAGTCCTTGAACGTCCAGAACAGTGCGCCCGTGAGCCAGGGCATCTGTTCCTGCTCCTTGAGGTGCCAGTCGAAGAGGCGGACGATGAACGTTTCGCTCCAGCGGCCGTTGCGGTCGCCTGCCACGAGGCTGTCCATCAGCGAGGTGTCTTCCTCGTTGCGGCCGGGATGGCTGTCGCCGCCCCATTCGGCGTGGACGAAGCGCGGCACGCGGTCTACCCACTGCTTCGTCATGCGGCGGTAGTCGGGGTAGCGGCCGCTGTACCAGCCTGCCCAAATGGTAGGTGAGTAGACGTCGACGATATCTTGGCAGAAGTCGCACCGGCGGATGACAGTCAGCCTGGAGGGGTCGAGCCGGTGGGCCAGCGTGTTGAGCCCGGCCATGAAGGCGCGGATGCTATCCTTGTTGAACGTCTCGAAGTCGCCCGGCCAGTCGTTCTCATTGCCCAGTCCCCAGAGGATGACGCTGGGGTGGTTGCGGTGCTGGGTTATCATGTTCGTGAGCATGCGGCGTGCCTGCTGGCGGTAGGCGTCGCCGCCCAAGCCGCCCCGGCACCAAGGTATTTCTTCCCACACAAGGAGCCCCAGCTCGTCGCACAGGCGGAGGATGATGGATGACTGCTGGTAGTGTCCCAGCCGGATGAAGTTGGCTCCCATGGCTTTTATCTGCTTCATTTCGCGCTCCATCAGTTCCTCGGTGAGGGCGGCGCCCAGTCCGGCGTGGTCTTCGTGGCGGTGCGTGCCGCGCAAGAGTAAGCGCCGGCCGTTGAGGTAGAAGGGCCCGTGCTCGTCGAAGCGGAAGTGGCGGAAGCCGAAGCGTGCGGTGGCCACGGTGGTGTCGCCCCCGCAGACGAGGCGCACGCGGCAGGTGTAGAGCGCGGGGCTGTCGGGGCTCCAAAGTTGGGGACGGGTCACTGTCGTGTTGGCGATACTACGCTGGCGCGTTAGCGACGGAGCGCTAAGTTGCTGGCGCTCCGTCGCCAGCAACTTGCCGTCGGGCGACAGGATTTCTGCTTCCAGCAGGCTCGTTTCCAGGGCTTTGGCCGATGCCTCCCCTTGCAGCCCCACGGAGATGGATACCTCTCCCCGCCGGCCGCGTTCGTCTACCTTCGCGTCGATGCGGAGGCCGTCCATGTAGAGGGCGGGCACGTACTTCAGGTTGACGTAGCGGTAGAGGCCGCCGTAGAGGTTGAAGTCGGACATGTCGGAGGGTATCAGCTCCGTGTCGCGGCTGTTGTCGCAGCGCACGGCCACGGGGATGCGGCCGCCGAAGCGCTTCATCAGGCTCTCATCTTTGCGCACTTGGGCGATGGCTTCGGTGAGGTCGGCCTCCCACTCGTCGTAGCCGCCCGTGTGGGTGGCCACGAGGGTGGTGAAGACGTAGACTTCGGCCCGCTGTCCCGCGCCCTCGAAGTGCAGCAGGGTGCGTCCGCCGGGGTAGGGATTGTCTACCGTAAGCAGCGTGCGGTACCAACCGGGGCCTTGGTAGTAGTTCACGTCGGGGTCTACGGCATCGGTGGCGTTGAAGCAGTGGGGCAGGCTGACGTCCGTCCACAGCGGCACGCTTTCGGGCTTGCCTGCCTGCACGGGGCGCATCACCTCCCACACGCTGCCCATGTCCTGGCGGATGAATTGCCAGCCTGCGGTGAGGCGGCGGCTCTCTCCGCCGGTGCTGATGGCCAGGGCTTGCGCGGTGCCAAGGATGAGGGCGGCGAGGGCAAGGAGTAGGGGTTTGAATTTCATGATTGAAGTAGGTTTTTGTTGTGAATAAGACCGTTGTATGTAGAAGGGTGCGGGAGTTGATTTTTCAGCCGCAGATGACGCAGATAACGCGGATAAGGTAGGGAGATGCTATGCGAGAGAAATCAATCGCGGCCGTCTGAACGGAAAAATAGAGCATCTGCGTCATCTGTGTCATCTGCGGCTGAAAGATTTTATTTCTCGTCAAACAGGCATTGCTGTCCGCTGTCGAGCGCCTGCTTGCGGTTCAGTGCCTCGAGGTAGTAGTAGTCGGCATAGTTCAGGGGCACGTCTACCTCGCTGTTGGCAGGGCAGTGCCCTGTGCTGTGCAGCAGCAGGAAGCCGTAGTGCGTGCCTGGTTTGGCCTGGTAGCTGCGGTTGAGGCTCTGCACAATCTTGTCGGCGGCAGCGCGGTAGCCTTCGGCCTTGCCGGCGGGTGCATACGTGCTCAGCTCGTAGAGGGCGGAGGCCATGATGGCGGCTGCCGAGGCGTCGCGCGGTATGTCGGGCTGTCCGGGTGCCTTCATGTCCCAGTAGGGTATGCCGTCGGCGGGCATGTTGGGTTGAGAGAGTATGAAGTCGGCAATGCTGGTGGCCTGGCGCAGGTAGGCGTCGTTGCGGGTAAAGCGGTAGCACATGGTGTATCCGTACAGGCCCCACGACTGTCCGCGGCTCCAGAACGACTCGTCGCTGTAGCCCTGGTGTGTGCAGCGCGTGCGCACGGCGCCGGTCTCGGGGTCGTAGTCCACTACGTGGTAAGACGAATAGTCGGGGCGGAAGTGGTGCTTTATCGTGGTGTTGGCATGCGTCACGGCTATGTCCCAGAAGGTGGAGTCTCCCGTGAGCTGCGTGGCGCGGAAGAGCATCTCAAGGTTCATCATATTGTCGATGATGACGGGGTACTTCCACACGTCGCGGTTGTGGTCCCACGAGCGGATACAGCCCACTGTGGGGTTGAATCGTGTGGCCAGGGTGCGTGCGGCTTGCAGCACGACGTCCTTGTACGAGCGTTCGCCTGTCAGTTCGTAGGCCTTGCCGAAGCTGTCGCCAATCATGAAGCCCAGGTCGTGCGTGCCGCGGTAACGCTTGGCTTCTTCGATGGGCCACGTCCACGAGATGGCCTGCTGGCGCCAATAGTCGCTGTGCGTGTAGGCAAAGACATTCCACAGGGTTCCGGCAAAGAAGCCCGAGCACCAGTCGTGCGGATGAATCATGGCCAGTGAGCCGTCGGGGTTGATGCTGCGCGGGATGACGCGGCGGCGGGAGGCGTTTTCCTTTTCCTTGCGTGCCTTGTCGGCGCTCTGCATGGCCACTTCCAGTTGCCCGCAGGCGTAGGCCATGGCATTGTCTGTGAGCGTGGGGCGCACGTAGAGCAGGTTGAAGCGGTCGGCGGGATTGAGGCGCCGGTGTGCCTGGTACAGGCGCAGGTAGTCCAGGCGGTCGGGCTGCAGCAGCCAGGTGCGGTACAGGTCTTTGCAAAGCTCCTGTTGCTTGTAGTCCCATTCGCTTATCTGCTGGTAGGGCCACACGCTGACGTCCTTGCCGAGGTAGGGGGTGAGGAAGTCCATGGCTTTGTTGAAGTTGCGCCCGTCGGCCGAGGTGGCGTCATCGATGCGGATGCCGAGCTTCTGCGCCATGCGGAAGATGTCGATGAAGTGCGTCAGGTTGTACTGCGAGTAGCCGAAGGCCAGTGTGCGGCGCAGTTCGTAGGGCTGGCTGCCGTCCGGTTCCACTTGGGTGAAGATGCGCTTGGCAGGCAGGGCTTCTATGATGTCCTTCGCCACATCCTGGCGGCCGGTGTAGAGGGCGAGGGCTATGACTTGGGCGTCGTAGGCGGTGCCGTGGTTGTTCTTCTGCGAGGATTCTTCTTGTCCCTGCGGGCTGGTGAGTATCCATTGCAGCAGCTTGCCAAACCAGGCTTTCAGCTTCTTCGCGTCGCTCTTGGTGAAGGCTTCGCTCTGCTCGAGCAGCTGCACGGCGTCGAGCATCTCGACGAAGGAGTACGTGTCGAGCACGCCGTAGCAGCGACCTTTGTTGTTATCTTTACCGGGGATTATCTGTGCATACTCCAGGTGCGGGTTCATGCGTGTCTTCTTGTCGAAGAACCACACGCGTATGAGTTCCGTGGCTTTCTCGGCATAGGCTTCGTTGCCGCTGAAGTACCAGGCCAGCGACAGGGTGGTGACGCGGCTGGCGGTGGCGCCCAGGCGGTTGCGGTCGAGGCGGTTGAGCTCGGGGTTCGACTCGCCGTCGCGGTTCACGTAGGGCAGGCCGTCGGGCTTCGTGGGGTCGGGCCAGTAGTAGCGTGCCTGGCTCAAGTAGTCGTGCTTGTCGCCGCTGGCGGGCGTCTTGTCCTTCATCATCACGCTGAGGGGCTCGGCGTCGAGCAGGCGGTCGGCCTGTTGCAGCAGCGACCGGTAGGCGGTGGCGTAGAAGGGTTGGTTGATGGATGCCTTGACTTCGGCCAGGTGGCCGGCGTCCCAGATGGACTGGGCGGACAGGCTGCCTGCCGCAAGGGCGAGGGCAAGGGTGAGGATGGATTGTTTGAGTTTCATGTAATGCTTGTGTATTAATGGTTTATGTTCGATTACTGAGGGCACTGTCACCCGTTTCTTAGCGACGGAGCGCTAACGCGTTAGCGTAGTATCACTGACGCGTTAGCGTTCCGTCGCTAAGAAGCCAGTGATACTATGCCCGTGCGGAGGCGTGGGTTACAGCCGGCGCAGCTTGATGCCGTTGAGGAACGTCTTGCCCCCTTCGGCCTGGAAGCGCAACTCGATGTGGTCGCCGTCGTTGCGCACGATGTACTTGCGGCGCAGGGCACGGAAGTATCCGCCTTCTTCGGCCGGGGCAAAGGCCGGCTCGAGCACGGTGCCGTCGTCGGTGCTGACGGTGAAGGCGTTGTTGCTGGCCTTCTGGCTCTTGTCGCTGCCCAGCAGGTAGGCGCTGGCCTTGGTGGGGCGGAAGATGTCGGCAAAGAGCAGCTCTACTTCATACGTGCCCTTGGGCAGGTCGAAGCGGTAGCCCTCGATGTCGGCGCGCAGGGTTTGGTACAGCGGGTTGTCCGGTGTGCCCTGAATCTCGGTGTTGGTCTGCGTGTCCTTTCCGCCCAAGTAGCCCCAACTGCCGGGCGCATACGGCTGGTCGGGCACCCAGGTGAGCTGGCTCACGTCGGAGGTAAAGAAGCAGTGGCTGCTCACGTTGACGGCCAGCTCCAACCCTTGGAGATTTTCATCGGTGAGGCGGGCGGGGATGGCTTGGTAGCTCACGCGGCAGGCGTCTGTCACCTCGCGTCCCTCATGCTTGCCCCGGGCGGTGAGTAGCGGGTGCTTGCCGCTGAAGGGCACCTGGAACACGGCGGTGCAATTCTCCACCTTGCTGGTGCCGACAGAGCGGCCGTCGATGAGCAGTTCCACCTCCGGCAGATTGGTGTACACCTTGACGGGGAGCACGGCGGGCTGTCCGTCCGTCTCTATGCCCACGCGGTCCGACCAGTCTCGGCTGGCAATGTGCAGCACGGGGATGTCTTGCCGCCACGTGGCTTGGTAGTAATAGTAGACGTCTTTGGGCGTGCGGTCGGCACGGAGCAGGCCCTTGTTATTGATGCGGGGCATGGACTCGTCGCGCCCGGCCGAGCCGAAGTCTACGAAGTTCCAGTGCGAGCCGCCGCACACGTAGGGTGTATCTTCGAGCACGGGCAGGTAGTGTTCCAAATACAGCTGCTGGTACTCGCTGCTGAAGTCGAACGGGCGCGGAGCGAGGGTATGGATGCGGCGGTCCGACCCGGCGCCGTATTCGCTCACTATCATCGGGTGCGTGGGGTAGTGCTCGTGCTGGTAGGCCAGGTATTTGTCGAAGCCGGTCACGTCGCCCCCATACCATCCTTGGTAGAGGTTCCAGCCCACTACTTGGGGTATGTTGCTCAGCCCTGTGGTGTTGTAGGCGTTGCTTCCGGCAAGGGCCATGACGCTGAGGCGCGTGGGGTCTTCTTCGCGCACCACTTGCTCCAGTCGGGCGGCCAGGTCGAGGGCGCGCTGCACGGCAGCCTTGTCTTTAAGGTCGGTGCGCAGCAGTATCTCGTTCATGTAGCCCCACAGTATGACGCTGGGGTGGTTGTAGTGCTGGCGAATCATTTCGCGCAGGTTGCGTTCGCAGTTGTCGGCAAAGCCGGGCGTGTCGGGCACGTAGTTTATGATGGGTATTTCCTCCCAGGCCAGCAGTCCGAGGCGGTCGCACATCTCAAGGATGGCGTCGTCTTGCGGATAGTGTGAGATGCGGATGAAGTTGGCGCCCATTTCTTTGGCCAACAGCATGTCGCGGCGGTGCATCTCGTCGCTCAAGGCGGGGCCTATGGGCTTCTGGTCCTGGTGCCGGCAGATGCCGCGCAGCTTGTAGGGCCGGTCGTTGAGGAAGAAGCCTTCGTTGCCGTCGAAGCGGAACCAGCGGAAGGCTGTGTAGTGCTCCTGACGGTCGAGCACGGCCTTTGTCTTGCGGTCGGTCAGGCAGGTCTCCACGCGGTAGAGGTTGGGGGTTTCGGGAGTCCAGAGCAGGGGGTTATGGATAGTTTTTGACTGGGTTTGGAAGGCGAGGGTCTCACCAGGCTTCAGGCGGAGGGACTGTTGCAGCGTTTGCAGCAGCGAGCCGTCGGGGGCGTAGATGGTGGTGGTGACTTGCACGGCGGTCTTGTCGCTGCCATCGTTGGTCACTTCGCCGCTGACGGCCACTGTGGCTTCTTCGGCGCTGACCCGGGGGGTGGTGATGAAGATGCCGTCCGACCCGTGGTTGTCCATGCGGAAGTGCAAAGTTTCCAGTGCCGTGAGCCATACGTCGCGGTAGATGCCGCCAAAGAAGGTGAAGTCGGCCGAGAGCGGGGCGATGTCCTGCCGGCCGTTGTCTGCGCGAATGGCCAGTGTGTTTCCTGCTCCGGCGTGCAGGTAGGGCGTGAGGTCGAAGGTACAGGCTGTGTAGCCTCCGGCATGTTCGCCCACGTGTTTCCCGTTCACGTACACGGATGCGGCCTTGCTTACTCCTTCGAGGTGCAGGAAGATGCGTTTGCCGTCCCACTCGTGCGGGATGTTCACTTCGCGGCGGTACCAGGTGGGGCCTTGGTAGTAGTTGCGCACGGTGTAAGCGTCGGTGTTCCACGTGTGCGGTAGGCTCACGGGTTCCCAGCGTGTGTCGTCGAAGGCGCTGTCGGCAGCCTGGGCGCATTCGCCTTTCAGGAACCGCCATCCGTTGTTGATGGTTTTGCTCTCCCGTTGCGCCCAGGCAGGGGTTGCCAGGGTAAGGCACAAGGCCGTGGCTGCCAGCCACCGGCATGCCCTTGGGAGGGATGATTTCGGGGTTTTGTCCATGGTTATGTTGTTCATTGGTTAAAAATCAGGGCTCAAAGCTACGAAAAAAAACCGTGCGCGTTACCAATCAGCGCGTAATTTTTCTGTTTTGTTGGCGATACTATGCTGTTTCTTTAGCGTAGTATCGCTATCTTCTTAGCACTGGGACGCTAAGAAGATAGCGATGGGGCACTAAGACGATAGTGATGGGACGCTAATAAGTCGTTGATTGTAAGCTGTTTCCAAGGGACTTAAGGTTCGGTGTTGCACTGCTGCAGCACCAGCAGGCTTTCGGGTCCCATGTTGAACAGCAGGTCGGCTATGCTGAGGTTGGGCAGGAAGCCCAGGCGGTCCTGGAATACTTGGTAGTAGGGCACGGGGCGGAAGGTGGGGTCGGCGGCCGCGCCGTCGCGCTTGGGGTGGATGCGTTCGCGGAAGTCGTCGGCCTCGCCGGGGGGCAGCTGGGGGCGGTACAGGGTGGTGCGTTCCAGGCGGGGGTGGAGGTCGATGAGCGAGCACACGAGGTGGCAGAGGGCTTCGTTGAAGTCGACGAGGAACGTGTAGCGCCGTTCTTCGTAGAAGGGGCGGAAGTCGTCCTTGTAGTACTCGAAGAAGGGGGTGTGGTTGTAGGCCGACTGGAGGGCGTTCCAGTGCAGGTGGCGCCAGTTGCCGTGGTCGGAGATGCGGATGTCGCGCACGGGGCATTTGGGGTCGTCGGGCTTCACGATGGGCACGGTGAGGGCCAGCGGGCCGTCGGGCGCGGCTATGGTGCAGCGGTTGCGGTAGGTCTGCTTCAGGTAGTGGTCGTGTTGTTCCACCACGGCGTGGGGGTAGGCCAACAGCTTGCAGTAGTATTGCACGGGGGCCAGGTAGGCGGTGTTGAGGTAGACGGTGTCGGGTTTCATCGGTGGGGAGGGATTAGCGTATTCGGGTCCACATCCGGTCGCGGCGGTATCCGTGCAGCAGCCCCGTGCCGTTTTCCTTGGAGAGCCAGATGAAGGCTGCGCGGCCTATGAGGTGGTCTTTGGGCACGAAGCCGAACAGGCGCGAGCCGCTGACACTGGTGGCGTTGTCTGTGGCTACCCAGTAGTAGTCTTTGGTGAAGCGGCAGAAGTTCACCGGCTTACCTTCGACCAGCAGCGTGTCGCCCTTTATTTCGGCCTGCCGGCCTTCGTGCAGCACCAGGGTGTTACACAGCAGGGCAATGTTCCACGGGCGTACGCGCAGGGTGGCTCCGCGGGCGGGCACGATGAGCGGGTGCAGCCGGCCGGATTCTGCCTGCCCTTCTGCCGGGACGAGCCAGCAGGGCGGGTCGATGGCTTGCGTGAGCAGGTAGTATTCGTAGCGGCTGAAGCTGCGGATGTTCTTCGCGGAGTCGCTGCCCAGCAGTCCGTCGGAGCGGATGGCGAGGGCGTTCAGTAGCGAGTCGAGCTGGGCTTCGCGTGCTTTTGGGTAGGCGTAGAGCAACTTCCGGTCGGGGCTTCCCGGGGTGTGTGCCGTGTCGAAGAGCGAGTCTACCATGAGCGTGTCGCCCGGCAGGCCGATGCACCGTCCGATGAACGTCTCGCGGCGGTCGATGACGGGTTGGGCATAGTTGGCCGGGTTGTTGAAGACCACGATATCTTGCCGTCCCACGGGACTGTCGGCCCAGCGGTGGTATCCCCACCACGCCATCAGGGGCAGGCGCAGGCCGTAGCTCCATTTGTTTACCAGGATGCGTTCGCCGCGCAGCAGCGTGTTTTCCATGCCGCCCGAGGGGATGAGGTAAGACGTGGCCACGCAGCCGCGCAGCAGCAGTACGACGAGCACTGCCGCTACGGTTCCGATGACTATTCTTACTCCGGCCTTCATGCGTCAGGTGGTTTGGTTGCTTTGGCGGGTCAGTCTTCGTGTACCCACTTGAAGAGGCGGTTCCAGCGCACCTTGCCGTCCAGCCAGTCGCGGTCTTTGTCGAGCGAGAGCCACACTACGATGGGCTTGCCCACCACGTGGTCTTCGGGCACGAAGCCCCAGTAGCGCGAGTCGAGCGAATTGTGCCGGTTGTCGCCCATCATCCAGTAGTAGTCCATCCGGAAGGTGTAGGTGTCCGTCTTTTCTCCGTTGATGTAGATGCCGTCTTCGCGTTGTTCCAGCGTGTTGCCCTCGTAGGCGCGGATGCAGCGTTCGTACAGGGGCAGGTTGTCTTCGGTGAGGGTGATGGTGGCTCCTTTGCGGGGAATCCACAGGGGGCCGTAGTCGTCGCGCGTCCAGCCGGTGTAGAGGTTCATGGGGTAGACGTCGCCGCCCAGGTCGGCAGGCTCGCGCACGATGCGATTCACGAGTTTCTTATTGCCGTTCAGTGCGTCGAGCATGGCTTGGGTCAGCGGCAGGTGGTACACGGGCAGCGGTTTGCCTGAGGGGTCGCGCGGGTTGAGTCCGAGCGATGCGAGGAAGGCGTCGTTGCCGCCATCGTTCACCCCGTCGGCTATCAGCCACTGGTCGTCGCGGCTGATGCCCAGCTGGCGGAACATGTCTTCCGAGATGAGCGGCCCGGTGGTCTGCACGAAGTAGTTGAACTGCATGTCCTTGGGGTTCGTCATGGCCTGTCCGTTGAGGTAGACTTG
>CALUIF010000133.1 GCA_944320635.1 uncultured Bacteroides sp.
TTCTACATGGTCATCTTCATGGTGGCGTTCGGATTCAGCATCGGGGCACAGATACTCATTGCCCGCCGCAACGGCGAGCAGCAGTATGCCGAGATTGGCGGGCTGTTCTACCAAGGCATCTACTTCCAGTTGGGCATGGCCGTGGTAATGTTTACGCTCTCCTACGTATTCTCCCCCATCATCCTGCGCCGCATCATCGCCTCGCCCCACATCTACGAGGCAGCGTGCGACTACCTGCACTGGCGCGTCTTCGGCGCTTTCTTCTCGTTTACCGCCGTCATGTTCCGCGCCTTCTTCCTGGGCACCACGCAGACCAAGACGCTGACGCTGAACTCCGTCGTCATGGTGCTGAGCAACGTCGTGTTCAACTACCTGCTCATCTTCGGCAACTGCGGCCTGCCCCGCCTGGGCATTGCCGGGGCGGCCATCGGGTCTTCCTTGGCCGAAGCGGTGTCGCTGGTGTTCTTCATCGTCTACACCCGCCGCCACATCGACTTGAAGAAGTACGGGCTCGACCGCCTGCCACGCTTCCACATGTCCACCCTGCGGCGCATGCTGGGCGTGTCGCTCTGGACGATGATACAGAACTGCGTGTCGCTGTCCACCTGGTTTCTGTTCTTCCTCTACATCGAGCACTTGGGGCAAGAGCCGCTGGCCATCACCAACATTGTGCGCAGCGTGTCGGGCCTGCTGTTCATGATGGTGAGCGCCTTTGCCTCTACGTGCGGGTCGCTGGTGAGCAACCTCATCGGGGCCGGCCACGCCGACGAGGTGCCCCGGCTCATCGGCAAGCACATCCGGCTGGGTTACCTGTTTGTCACCCCCATGGCCATACTTTGCTGCCTGTTTCCCGACGCGGTTCTGAGCATTTACACCGACATGGAGGGGCTACGCGCCGCTTCGGTCGAGTCGCTGTGGGTGCTGTGCGCCTCCTACGTGCTTTCCGTGCCGGCTTTCATCTGCTTCCAGTCCGTCTCCGGCACAGGCAACACGCGCACGGCACTCGCCCTGGAGCTTTCGGCACTGGCACTCTACACGGCCTACATCACCTACGTCATCCTCATCCGCCGCATGGACGTGGCCGTGTGCTGGACGTCCGAGTTCGTCTACTCCGCTGCCATTCTGCTGTTCAGCTGGCTGTATATCCGGCGCGGGCACTGGCAAGGCAAGCGCATATAGGCACCCCTTGCCGCCTCCCCTCTCTCTGGATTTTAACACTCCTGTGAACCAACATGAACTTGATTGGTGTTGGCAGAGGAGCTATCTTTGCTCACAATTTGATAACAAGAAAAGCAAAGTAGCATGAAAAATCTGCAATTACCAACCTGGACACTGTGCTGGGCACTCACATTATTAATAAACAGTTGTTCATCAACAGATAACCCGGAGATTCCTGAACCCACTCCGGAACCTGAACCGCAACAGATGCCTATCAACTTGCATTGCAACATTGCCAATACCATAACTAAAGCTACAGACAACGCTTTTGAAGCGGGAGACCGCATCGGACTTTATGTAGTAAACTACAATGGAAATATAGCCGACAATCTACAAAGTACCGGGAACCATGTGGACAACATGGCATTCACCTACAATAATCAGGCATGGACACCTCAAAGCACTATTTATTGGAAAGACGAAACGACTCCGGCTGACTTCTATGCTTACTATCCTTACAGCACTGCTGTCACCAACGTCGCAGCCTATGCCGTGGAGGTGAAAGCCGACCAGCGCAAGGAGGCTGATTATAAATCAAGCGACTTCTTGTGGGGAAAGACCGACAAAGTACAACCCACCGAATCGGCAGTAGACATCACACTCTCCCACTTATTCAGCTGCGCCATCGTGGAGCTTGTGGCAGGAAACGGCTTCACCGATGCTGACCTTGCAGCCTCCGACGTATTGGTACAGTTGAACAACGCGCACTGCCAAGCTACCGTCAACTTGTCTGACGGAGTGGTAACTCCATCTTCTGACACCGGCAGTATATCATTCCTCCACACAGGAGGTAATGAGTTTAAGGCATTGATTATCCCCCAAACCATTCCAACAAGTAGCAACTTCATTACCGTAACCATTGACGGTACAACATATAATATGGAAAAAGATTTTACCTTCATTGGAAGTCACCGGTACCGATTCACATTAACTGTCCGAAAAACCAGCAATGGTATCAATGTCGACATAAATGATTGGGTTGATGACGATGTTAACCACGGAGGAATAGCTGAATAAAGCTATGCCATTATAAACTAATAATATAGTACATAACATGAAAAAATCCAGACTAACGAGCTTTGCACTTTGGGGTACATTGGCAATGGCAATGGCATGCAGTGACGACTACCCGGGCAGCAACGGGCTGCAAAACGAATACGGTCGTCTCATCACCCTATCCGGTGAAATAGAACAAGTGGCGACAACCCGTGTCAACGACAGCGGATTCTGCGACGGCGACGAAATGGGTGTGTACATTGTAGACTACCAAGGAAACACGCCCGGCACACTGCAAGGCAGCGGTAACCGGGGAAACAACGTGAAACATACGTTTGACGAAGCAGCCTATAAATGGAA
>CALUIF010000134.1 GCA_944320635.1 uncultured Bacteroides sp.
CCGTAGCCAATCACTGCTATGGTTTCGTCTTTCAAGATTTCACGAGCTTTCTCCAGGGGAAACTCCTCGCGGGTCACCACATTCTCGATGACACCGCCAAAATTCATTTTTGCCATGTTTGTTCTAAGTTTTAATGACGGACGAAGCCGTCGGGTTTATGATTCTCTTGTTGGTTCATACAATATATATTAATAGGTATAAGCACCGTCCTTGCCATGAGGGAGGCTACCGGCTGTCGGCAAACAGTAGCTTGGCACGGCATACGGCGTCACCCCCGCCTTTGCGCACTTCCACCTGGTGCACTCCCCCGCCTTCATCGTCGTGATAGAAGGAGAGCGTGTCGCCATAATAGCTTTCGGCCACGTAGGCCATCTCGAAGCGGCGGATGCGATGGGTCTTGTAGAGGTCGAGGGGAAAGAGGTCGAGAATGTGTTCAATGTAGCGGATACTGTTCACATGCCCGTTCACGTCGATGTCGCTGTACTTGGCCATAAGAGCCATTTCCGGCTCCTTCGCCGTCACCTTGATGCGCGTAGGCTTGTCGATGGGGCACGGTTTGTCCGGGCAAATGTAATCGGTAATGCTTCCCCCGTGCATGGCCAGCAGGTCTACTGGCTTGCGGGTGCTCATGTTAATCATGGCCCACACCGAGCGGGCGTACCCGATGGGGCGGCCTGTTTTGTCGAGCACGGCAAAATTGCGGTCGGTGAACAGACGGTACACATTTTCCACCCATGTCTGCACCGTGAACTCCTCATACTGCCGGGGCATGTCGTCCAGCTCGATAGCCAGGCGCGACAGCACCCAGGTATAGTTGTCCTCGTTTAGCGTGGCCATGCCGAATCCCCGTTCGGTAGCATGGAAGCCTGCACAGTTCAGCAAATGATTGCCCAACACGCCCAAGGTAAGGCAACCCGTAAAGTCCACATGAAAGGGCTCGGCCACGAAGTGGTAAACGCCGGTCTTATCTTGTCCGCTCATACCTCTTGCTCCTTTTCTTTGCTCAGACGATACTTCTCTTCACGGTCGGCCAAGTACTCGTTGACGCGCTCGAAACAACTGGTGGTAATGGCCACCCGCCCGGAACGGACAAACTGCAACACCCCGCCCGACTCGCTCAAAGCCTCATATAGATGAGTAATCTCCTCACTCACGCCGTTCTTCTCTACGATAGAGAATACCGGATTGACCTCCACAATACGGGCATTGTGCTTACGGATGATTTTCGAGACCTCCGGCTTGCTCTCCAGCACAGCAGTAGTCAGCTTGTACAAGGCTATCTCGTGTTGGTAAATCTCATCGTCGGTAAAGTAGTTGGCCTGCAGCACATCTATCTTCTTGCTTATCTGTTTGGTCACTTTCTCTATAGTATCCTTGTCCGTCCAAGCGGTAATGGTATACTTATGCACCCCCTTAATAGAAGATGCCGAAACGTTCAGGCTCTCGATATTGATTTGCCGGCGGGTAAACACGGCTGTCACCTGGTTGAGCAAGCCGGCAAAGTTCTCGGAGTGAACGATGATGGTATATAGCTTCTTATCCATAATGTACTCTATGATTATCGTTTAGCACTCCAGCAGCATTTGGTTTACAGAACCGCCCGGAGGCGTCATGGGCAACACATTGCCTTCCTCTACCACACAAGCCTCCAGCAGGAACGGGCCGTCCGTGGCAAGCATCTTGCCAATGGCACCTTTCAGTTCCTCACGGGTAAAGACACGGGTGGAAGGAATGCCATAAGCTGCGGCTATCTGCATATAGTCCGGATTGAGCATGGGGGTGAACGAATAGCGGCGGTTGAAGAACATGGCCTGCCATTGGCGCACGTTGCCCAGATAATTATTATTCAGCAAAATCATTTTGACCGGTGCTTTCTGCTCCATAATGGTGCCCAGCTCCTGCAAATTCATCTGCAAGCCCCCATCGCCCATGAACACACACACCGTACGGTCGGGGCGTCCGAATGTAGCGCCAACGGCGGCAGGCATACCAAAGCCCATAGTGCCCAGCCCGCCCGAGGTGACAATGCTGCGCTCGCGGCTGAAACGGAAGTAACGGGCAGCCATCATTTGGTTTTGCCCCACGTCTGTCACCAAGATAGCCTCATCGTGCGTAGCCTCACTCACGGCGCGTACCACCTCACCCATGCTCAGTTCCCGACCCGCAGGATGCAGTTCAGGCCGGATTACCTTTTCTTCTTCCACCTGCTCGTAAGGGCGGAAACTCTCCAGCCACTCCTCATGACAGGCAGGAGTCAGCAAGGCAGTCACAGCGACAAGGGTGTCCTTACAATTGCCCAGCACGGCCACATCCACTTGCACGTTCTTGTTTATCTCCGCAGGGTCTATGTCAAAATGAATAATCTTGGCTTGCGGTGCGTAAGTAGCCACATTGCCCGTCACGCGGTCATCGAAACGCATGCCCACGGCAATCAGCACATCGCACTTGTTGGTATTGATGTTAGGCCCCAAGTTGCCGTGCATGCCCAGCATGCCCTTGTTAAGCGGATGATTGCTGGGCAAAGCCGAAAGCCCCAGCAAGGTGCAGCCTGCCGGCATACCGGCTTTTTCTATAAAGGCACGAAGCTCCGCCTGTGCATTGCCCAACTCTACCCCTTGCCCCACCAACACCAACGGACGCTCGGCGGCATTTATCAAATCGGCTGCCTGACGGATGGCTTCAGGGTCGGTATCAGGTATAGGCTGGTAGCTGCGTATATAGTCCACCTTGACAGGTACATATTTTGTCTTCTCGGTCTGGGCATTCTTGGCAAAGTCCAATACCACCGGCCCCGGACGACCGCTCTGCGCAATGTAGAATGCCCGTGCCACTGCCCATGCCACATCTTCGGCACGGCGTATCTGGTAGCTCCATTTAGAGATAGGCTGCGTAATGCCCACCAAGTCTACTTCCTGAAAAGCATCCGTACCCAAAAAGCCTGTGCCCACCTGTCCGGCAATGACCACCAGAGGCGTACTGTCTATCATGGCGTCGGCAATGCCTGTAATGGTATTAGTGGCACCCGGTCCGCTCGTCACCAGGCACACCCCCACCCTGCCCGACACCCGGGCATAACCCTGCGCCGCATGGGTGGCTCCCTGCTCGTGACGCACCAATATATGCTTCAATGTATTCCGATGGTCGTACAACGCATCGAATACCGGCATGATGCTTCCCCCCGGATAGCCGAAGATGGTAGTCACTCCCTGGTGCTCCAGCGAACGCATCAAAGCCTCCGCACCCGTAATGGGGTTTGCATTACGCTTTTCCTCATCGGCATCGACGACAGGAGTAGTTATAATTTTGTCTGTACTGTTATTCGCATCCATAGCTTACTGTTTTTAGTCCATTAAGGAATGAATCATACTTTCTCACAACAATCTCACGGCTCCCTTGTCGGCCGAACTTACCATGCGGGCGTATGCCTTGAGGGCAGCAGACACCTCACGCCCGCGAGTAAGCGGAACCATGGGGCGCGCAGCCAGTTCCTCATCGCTCAGGCGGACATTGATGGTACGGTTGGGAATGTCTATGTCAATGATGTCGCCATCGCGCAGTTTTCCCACATTGCCGCCGGCAGCCGCCTCGGGCGAAATGTGTCCGATGCTCAATCCCGATGTTCCCCCGCTGAAACGGCCGTCGGTAATCAAGGCACACTCCTTGCCAAGATGGCGCGACTTGAGGTAAGCGGTAGGATACAGCACCCCCTGCATGCCGCGTCCCCCCTTTGGTCCCTCATAAATGATGACCACCACATCGCCGCTCTGCACCTTGCCGTTCAATATACCCTCGCAAGCTGCCTCCTGGGAGTCGAACACCTTGGCCGGGCCAGAGAATTTCCAGATGCTTTCGTCTACACCGGCGGTCTTCACCACACAACCGTCGGTGGCAATGTTTCCCTTGAGCACGGCCAGTCCGCCGTCCTTGGTATAAGCATGTTCCAAGTCGCGGATGCAGCCTGCAGCACGGTCCATGTCGGGAGCCGGATAATAAGTATCCTGCGACCCCAGTTCCAGATTGAAGCGGCAAGCCGGAGCACACAGATAGCGGCGCGTATCGTCGGCAGAAGCTTGCGGCGATGCCAGGTCATAACGGCTGATGGCTTCGCCCAGCGTCATGCCATCCACCCGGCCTGCCGACGTATCTACCAGTCCACCTTTAGCCAGCTCGCCCATGATGGCAAGGATTCCGCCGGCGCGGTTCACATCCTGTACATGATATTGCTGTGTATTGGGAGCCACCTTGCACAGGCAAGGCGTATGGCGCGACAGTTGGTCGATGTCGTCCATCTTGAAGTCCACTCCTGCCTCGTGGGCCACCGCAAGCAAGTGCAGCACGGTGTTGGTAGAGCCGCCCATGGCAATGTCCAGCGTCATGGCATTGAGAAAAGCCCGGCGCGTGGCAATGCTGCGTGGCAGCACACTGTCGTCGCCTTCCTCATAATACTTATAGGCATTCCGCACGATGAGGCGGGCAGCGTCGGCAAACAGCTGCTTGCGCATCGCATGAGTAGCTACAACAGTACCGTTGCCCGGAAGGGCAAGCCCGATAGCCTCATTCAAGCAGTTCATGGAATTGGCCGTAAACATGCCCGAGCAGCAACCGCACGTAGGACACGCATGACGCTCTATCTGCGCTACATCGGCATCGCTCACCGAGGTGTCGGCCGACTGTATCATGGCATCTATCAGGTCGAGGTGACGGCCATTCCACTCGCCGGCCTCCATGGGGCCACCGGACACGAACACCGTGGGGATGTTGAGCCGCATGGCAGCCATCAGCATGCCCGGCGTAATCTTGTCGCAGTTGCTGATGCACACCATGGCGTCGGCCTTATGGGCATTCACCATATACTCCACGCTGTCGGCAATGAGGTCGCGCGAAGGCAGGGAGTACAGCATGCCATCGTGCCCCATGGCAATACCGTCATCAATGGCAATAGTGTTGAACTCGGCGGCAAAGCAACCCAGCTTCTCCACCTCCTGCTTGACGAATTGCCCGATGTCGTGCAGGTGCATATGCCCCGGCACAAACTGGGTGAACGAATTGACAATGGCTATCACGGGGCGCCCCACGTGTTCGGGCTTCATTCCATTGGCAACCCACAAGGCACGTGCACCCGCCATACGGCGGCCTTGCGTGCTGGTTGCACTGCGTAACTGATGTTTCATTTTCTTTACTCTCCTATCAAACGGTGAAGCCTTCCCCACTATGTTGTGAGAAAGGCTTCATCCTTGTGTTTACCTGTATGAGTGCTCCATGCCACACGAACAACCCCTTTCTCACGCTTTGGAGGAGACCACCACGACGCGAATAATCAGATTGTGTAGGTTGACCAATGTATGCAGCACGTTCATAACAACAATTATTTTCTTACTTAATTATTCTTTTCTTGTTAACATGCCGCAAAGGTACAGCCTTTTTTATTATCTGCAAACAAATTGACGTTTTTTTCTTACCTTTCGTAAATATTTCTAAGAAAAGCAGCCCTATTCCTGTTAATTTGCCAGCAACAAAAACAGAGTCCACCTATCCGGCCTCCCCCTGCAAAGCCGCAAGCCTACAGCTTTTTACCTGACCGGAAGCATACTATTGCAAAATAACTTCGTATCTTTGCCGCCATCTTGCAACAAGCTGTAAGACCTTTCCAGCCCAATAAATTCAACTTTTTAAATATATACTGATTATGGAAACTGCAGACAACAACTACATCGCCGTAACCTACAAGCTCTACTCCATAGAGGGTAGCAAGAAAGAACTGGAAGAAGAAGCGCCTGCCGATGCCCCGTTCCAATTCATCTCCGGACTGGGCATGGTGCTCGAAGCTTTCGAAGCACAAATTGCAGGGCTGAAAGCCGGGGAGACTTTCGACTTCGTAATCCCCGCAAAGGAAGCCCACGGAGAGCGCAACGAAGAACACGTGGTAAGCCTCGACAAAAGCATCTTCTGCATCGATGGCAAGTTTGACGACGAGCATGTCACCGTAGGCGCCATCTTACCCCTGATGACCGCCGAAGGACAGCACATCAGCGGCAAGGTAACGGAAATAGGGGCAGACAAGGTCGTGGTCGACCTGAACCATCCCTACGCCGGGTGCGACCTCAACTTTACCGGCAAAGTGCTGGAAAACCGCCCTGCCACCAACGAAGAACTGGCCGAAGCTGCCCGCCTGATGAGCGGCGAAGGTTGCGGATGCGGATGCGACCATTGCGGCGGCGACTGCGATGAGCACGACCATCACGGCTGTGGCGGATGCTGCCACTAAGACGTTACAAAGACGGTTTTGCTCCGCTCCTCCTCCGCTCCTATAGAAGCGGAGCGGGAGCGGAGGAGGAGCGGAGCAAATACGTCTGGATAGCGTGCCTCAATGCTTGTGGGTCATAATGTCGAGCACCAGCTTGTCTGTCTCGTTCATGCCGTGGGCACCTATCTCGGTGAGGTTGCGGATGCTTTGGTCTACATCGCGGTCTATGATGCCCTCTACCGACGTCACACAGCGTCCCTCCATGGCCATGATGGCCGACAGCACGGCTGTAGCCACACCGGTGGTCACCTTCAGGGCGCAACTGGGCTTGGCGCCATCGCATATCATGCCCGTAAGGTTGGCTATCATATTCTGCACGGCATATGCCACTTGCGTGTAGCCGCCGCCCATCAGCCACGTGATGCCGCAACTGGAACCCGTGGCCGCCACCACGCAGCCGCACAAGGCTGAGAGCCTGCCCAAGCTTTGCTTGATGTAAATCACCGTCAGGTGGCTCAGCATCAGGGCACGGATGAGTTCTTCTTCCGACTTGCCGTTTTCTTCTGCATACACCACCACGGGCATCGTGGCCGATATGCCTTGGTTGCCGCTGCCCGAGTTGCTCATCACCGGAATCATGGCGCCTGCCATGCGGGCGTCGCACGCTCCCGAGGTGTAGGAAAGTATGTGCGAGAATACGCTGTCGCCCATTACCTTATGCTCGTAGTTGCCGCGCAGTATCTTGCCCAGGCCGTGGCCGTAGTCGCCCTCGAAGGAGCGTTCGGCGGCAGCCTTGTTCAGACGGGCGGTTTCGAGAATGAAGCTGATTTCGTCCAACGGGGCGGTCAGGGCAAAGTCGTACACCTTGCGCAGGGTCAGCTCGGGAGCTGCCGTTTCTTCCTCCGCGGTTCCGACGTGCTGTTTGTCCAACAGCACCTCCTCATTGCGTTTCAAGTAGACAAAAGTAGTATGCCCGCCGGCTATCACCGCCACTGCATGGTCGTTGCCTGCCTGGCAATGCACTTCTATGTACAGTTTTTCTTCGATGCCATCTTTCAGGGCTATTTGTATGCGCTTGTCGGCGATGAAGCGCTTGCCTTCTTCCACATCGGCAGGAGTACTGTCTTTCAGCACTTCCAATTGGTAAACTGATTTTCCCACCAGTGCACCCAAGGCAATGGCAATGGGCAACCCCACCATGCCCGTTCCGGGGATGCCTACCCCCATGGCATTCTTCAGGATGTTGGCACTCAACAAGGCAGTCACCTTTTCCGGGCGGCAACCCAATAACTCGGCGGCCCGCGCCACACACAGGGCCACGGCAATGGGCTCTGTACAGCCTATGGCCGGCACGACCTCACGTTTCACCAAAGCAATGATTTGCTTGCGTTCTTCTTCGTTTATCATTTTGTCAGTATTTGGTAGTGGGCAAAGGTACGGAAAAAGGTTTCACCCATCAAATAGTCAAGCCACTTAATTTTCATTGAGCCACATGGGCTTTTATTTCAAAAAGAAACGTACATTTGCACCATGTTCGCAAAAAGCAATGTGTTATTGGCGGACATCAGAAGATAAACATAACCCATAAAAAACATTTCACATGACAATGAAACGACTTATTCCGGGTTTATGCCTGGCATTGGCCTTGAGCGGATGTATCCAAGACGAGGCTTTGAACGTGGAAGCTGCTATCGACGGGTGTACAGGCAGCGACGTGCAACTGGCCATCATCAGCAAGCAAGGTACCCAAAAGTCTATCGACATCTACGTCAGCCGGAGCGCCGACCTGTCAAGTCAAAGTTTGACATTCACCCTCTCGGAAGGTTCCACTATCCGTGCCAACGAAACGTTGCCGGGAGACACGGAAACGACGTATGACTTCAGCACCCAAAATCCCCGCTATTTTACCGTTACTTCGGAAGACGGTTCAAACACGCCGGTATACACCATTTCGATGATACCCGCAGAGCTCCCTACCACTTTTCATTTTGAAGACCTGATGAATAACGGGAGCGACTACCCTATATTGTATGAATATATCCCGGGGGCAGGCAGCGACGTGACAAAGGTGCTGCAATGGGCCAGCGGAAATCCCGGATTCAAGCTGACCGGTATGGCAAGCGGCCCGCTGGACTATCCCACCATCCAAATAGCCGAAGGACGCTCGGGCAAAGCCGTGAAACTGGAAACCAAAGATACGGGCAGCTTCGGGCAGATGGTGAACATGCGCATTGCTGCAGGCAATCTGTTTATCGGTTCGTTCGACATCAACAATGCCATACGAGACCCGCTGGGCTCTACCCGCTTCGGCTACCCTTTCACGCAAAAGCCCGTCCGCATCACGGGATATTACAAATATAAATCCGGAGGCTTGTCGACAGACGCAGACGGGAACCCGACGGAAGAGACAGACAGAGGGGACATCTACGCCTTATTTTACAAAGCAACGGACAACAGCTATACGCTGGACGGTGATGTCATTGCACTAGACGGCACCATCGACCCCGAAGTGATACTCATGGCACGCATTCCCCAAATGGAGGAAACCGACGATTGGACTTACTTTGACCTGCCTTTTGAATGGCAAACCGGATATACCGAAGCCGACATCGATGCCCAAGACCTGGCCGACGGCAAGTATAAACTGGGCGTAGTGTTCTCGTCGAGCATCAAGGGAGCCTACTTCATTGGCGCCGTGGGCAGCACACTGTGCATTGACGAAGTAAACATTGAATGCGAATAACCCATCACACGATAAATAACACCACACGATATGAAAAAATACATCATGGCCTGTCTGCTGGTCCTGACCGCAGGCATAGGCACAGCAGCACAGAACAAAGACGTGCCCAAAGAAGCCGAACACAAAGGTCTACTGTGGTCGGCACTGCACGGATTGGAGTATGAATTTAAGGCGGGGGTAAACTTTGGCGGCACCTCGCCCCTGCCCCTGCCAAAGGAAATAAGAAGCATAGACAGCTACAAGCCGGGACTTGCCATCAGCATTGAGGGCAACGTGACAAAATGGATTGACAAAGACAAGGAATGGGGTGTAAATCTGGGTATCCGCCTGGACACTAAGAGCATGACCACAGAGGCCACTGTAAAGAACTATGGCATGGAAATCATAAACAACATAGGCCGTCCCACAGGCGGACTATGGACGGGCGGCGTGAAGACCAAGGTGAAGATGTCGTTGCTCACCATCCCCGTATTGGCCACGTACCAGATAAATGAGCGCTGGCGCGTATCGGCAGGCCCCTACTTCTCGTACCTGATGGACGGTGATTTCTCGGGAAACGTGTATGAAGGGCACTTGCGCACCCCCGATGCCACGGGCGAAAGCATCTCTTTCTCTGGCGAAAGCATCGCCACCTACGACTTCAGCGACGAGTTGCGCAACTTCCAGTGGGGCTTGCAAGTGGGAGGCTCGTGGAAGGCTTACCGCCACCTCAATGTGCATGCCGACCTGACGTGGGGACTGAACGACATCTTCAACAAGGAGTTCAAGACCATCACCTTTGCCATGTATCCCATCTATCTGAACATTGGGTTCGGGTATAAGTTCTGATACAATTTTTCCCCAGTTAGAGAAAAAATATTCCCCAGGCAAGGAGCATTTATTTCCTAACTGGGGAAAAATTATGGGCGAGTCTGGCCGAGAACTAAGATTGACCTATCATTTTGTCATGCTGAACGTATGTGAAGCATCTCCTGACAACAGAAGCAAGCGGGAGATT
>CALUIF010000135.1 GCA_944320635.1 uncultured Bacteroides sp.
ATAAGTTGGAATCCTTCTTTTCATCCGCAACTGAGAGTGATTGCAGAGTATGATGCGAAAGATTTTGCATTTGGTGCCACCTATTTGCTTTTCAACCATTTGCATGCGCAGGTAGAATTGCAAAAGATGAAGTACTTTACCGGCGGACTTACCTACAAAATTTATTTGAAGTAAGTAGAGTGGTCGGAGCAAATAAAAAAAGAGTTGAAATTTAAAAAACAAAAAACAATGAAAAGTAAATTAGTAATATTGTCTTTGATGTTGGCAGGTGCAGCTACTGCTGTAAATGGCCAAACAAAAGAGAAATACGTCAACGAGAAAGCTTCGGATAATATCTTCATAAGCGTTACGGGCGGTGTTTCGATGGTAAATTCGGGCAAGAGCGAAGGAAAATTCGGTGATGTTGCCCCTCATATTACAGTGTCTTTGGGTAAATGGTTTACTCCTGTTTGGGGAGTTCGTGCCCAAGGCGGTTTGTGGAAAGCAAACTTTGACACTCAACATTCCTATGGAACGTTTGATGCTGCAGGTAATGCTGTAGGAACGGCTGTAGGCTATGATAAGAATGTCGGTCAGATTCGTTTGGACGCTATGTATAACTTGTCCAATGCTATCTGGGGCTATAATCCCGATCGTTTGTTCAACTTGTCGATCTTTGCAGGTCCGGGTATTACCATATCCAAGACTGCAAATGGATTGGTTCAAGCAGACAATACTTCTTGGCAAAGAGTTCCTGCCAATGATCCGAAGGGTCATGCTTATATTAATGGTTCGGTAGGTTTGCAAGGTAAATTCAATGTCAGCGAGCATTGGGATATCGATCTTGAAGCTCGTGGTGAATTGGCAGCTTCTTATCTGGGACACCTTTCTACTGCCAAGACAGTGGGTGGTCTTTACTTTGGTGCAGGTGCAACTTATACCTTTGGCGGAAAGAACTTTGTTCCTTATGTTTCTAAGGTAGAGATGGATGCCATCAACGACGAAATCAATAAGTATCGGAATGAATTGGCACAGGCACAGGCTGATTTGGCTAACTGCAAAAATGCATTGGCTAACGTGAAACCTGAAGTACGTGAAGTTGTTAAGGAAGTAGAGGTTGCTGGTCCGCGTGCTATCTTCTTCAAGATAGGCAGTGCCCGTCTTGACGATTATGGCAAGGTTAACATCCAGTTGGCAGCTAAGATCTTGAAGGCTAATCCGGACAAGAAGTATCGTGTTGCAGGTTATGCTGATAAGGCTACCGGTAGTGCTTCTTGGAATCAGAAATTGTCTGAGAAACGTGCCCAGGTTGTTTATGATGCATTGATTGCTGAAGGTGTTGATAAGGATCAACTTGAACTGATCGGTTTTGGTGGTACCGAAAACATGTTTGGCAAGAACTTGTTGAACCGTGTGGTTATTCTTGAATAAAAGAGATAAAGATATTATAGAGTAGTAGAAGGGTATTTGGCATTGCCAAATACCCTTCTATTGTTTATGTCGGAATGTTGTTGCGGGGTTGGGGATGCCTTTATGTGAATTAATATGGTATGGAGGTCTGTTACTTAAGAAATTGTGTTTATCTTTGCAAAGGTAAAGATGCTGATAAGATAATTGGATATATGGGAAGGATACTTGCTATAGACTATGGTAGGAAACGGACAGGTATTGCTGTGAGTGATCCTTTACAATTGATTGCTAATGGATTGGCAACAGTGCCTACCCATCAGTTATTGGCATATATCCTTGATTATCTTACTCGTGAACAGGTTGAACGGATTCTTGTAGGGTTGCCCAAGCAGATGAATAACGAGGCATCGGAAAGCATGAAATATATAGAACCGTTTGTGCGTTCTTTAAAGAAAAAGTTGCCGGATATTCCGGTTGAATATGTTGACGAGAGATTTACCTCTGTATTGGCTCACCATGCTATGTTGGAAGGTGGGTTGAAAAAGAAGGCCCGCCAGAACAAAGCATTGGTTGATGAAATCAGCGCTACAATTATTTTGCGCGACTATTTGGAGAGCAGACGCTTTTCGAGCGGAATGTGATTTTTGTTACACTTGAATACTTTACAATTTGAATTGTTGATATGATTTTACCTATTTATGTTTACGGGCAGCCCGTATTGAGAAAGGTGGCCGAAGATATTGCTCCCGATTATCCTAATTTGAAAGAGCTTATAGCTAATATGTTTGAAACCATGGATCATGCTGATGGGGTAGGATTGGCTGCCCCGCAGATAGGCTTGCCTATCCGTGTGGTTGTTATTAATCTGGACGTGTTATCGGATGATTTGCCTGAATATAAAGGCTTTCGCAAAGCTTATATAAATGCTCATATCCTGGAGGTTGGGGGTGATGAAGTATCGATGGATGAAGGTTGCCTCAGTTTGCCTGGCATTCACGAATCGGTGAAGCGTGGAAATAAGATTCATGTGAGGTATCTGGATGAAAATTTGGTTGAACATGACGAAGTGGTAGAAGGTTATTTGGCACGGGTGATGCAGCATGAATTTGACCATTTGGAAGGAATGATGTTTATAGACCATCTTTCTGCTTTGCGTAAGCAGATGATAAAAGGAAAGCTGAATGCTTTGCTTAAGGGGAAAGTGCATTGCGACTACAAAGTAAAAGTGGTAAAAAAATAGTTGATGGGGTGGTGAACGGTTGTTCCTAAAGCCATGTCAATGGTCTATAAAAGATTTCAAAAACTTTGTCGTGAAGCATACTATATGGGTGGAAAGCATTATTTTTGCTTAAATTACAAGTATTCTTTGGACGTAAAATGATAAAAAAAATACTGATTGCTTTGTTGATGTTGCCTACATTGTTGTATGCACAAATCAACACGGAGCGGATGATGACTATTGCCCGCAATGCTTTGTATTTTGAGGATTATGTACTTTCTATTCAATATTTTAATCAAGTAATCAATGCAAAGCCTTATTTGTTTGAGCCCTATTTTTTCAGGGCTTTGGCTAAGATAAATCTGGATGATTATCAAGGTGCGGAAGATGATTGTGATGAAGCGATTGAACGTAATCCGTTTGTGGTAGGAGCTTATCAGATAAGGGGATTGGCCCGTATCCGTTTGAATAAGTTTGATGAGGCGATTGAAGATTATAGGAAAGCTCTTAAATATGATCCGGAAAATGTGGTGTTGTGGCATAACTTGTCTTTATGTCATATTCAAAAGAAAGACTACGAGGCCGCGAAAGATGATTTGGGCAAATTGCTGACCATAGCTCCAAGGTATACACGTGCTTATTTGATTCGGGGCGAAGTGTCGTTGGAGCAAAAGGATACGATACAGGCTTTAAAGGATTTTGACAGGGCAATTGAATTGGATCGCTATGATGCCGACGGATGGGGGGCAAGGGCTGTTGTCCGTATCCAGCAAGGCAAATATAAAGAGGCAGAGGAGGATTTGGATCAAGCTATTCATCTAAGTGTGCGAAATGCTGGAAATTACATAAACCGGGCGTTGGCGCGTTTCCATCAAAATAACCTAAGGGGGGCTATGAGTGACTACGATGTGGCTTTGTCAATTGATCCTAATAACTTCTTGGGGCACTATAACCGTGGAATATTGAGGGCGCAAGTTGGAGATGATAACCGAGCCATTGAAGATTTTGATTTTGTATTGCAGATTGAACCTGACAATATGATGGCCATTTTTAACCGAGGTGTATTACGCGCCCAGACGGGAGATTATCAAGGGGCCATCAGTGATTACTCCAAAGTAATTGATGAATATCCCAACTTTATTACAGGTTATTATCAGCGTGCAGAAGCGCGTAGGAAAATAGGGGACTTCAAGGGTGCGGAGCAGGATGAGTTCAAGATTATGCAGATGCAGATTGACCGGCGTAATGGCGTCTCATCGGGTAAGCAGCAAGATGTAGCTGATAACACGAGTGGTGATGAAGGTGGCGGTGGTAGTGATGGGAAAACCCGTAAGAAGTCGGATAAGAACATGGAAAATTATCGTAAGATAGTTATAGCTGATGATTCGGAAATGGATCAGCGCTATAAGAGTGATTATCGTGGACGTGTTCAAGACAGGAATGTGGTCATTAAGCTGGAACCGATGTATGCTTTGACTTATTATGAAAAAGAAAGTGAGGTAAAGCATCAGGTGCATTATTACAAGTATATTGATGACTTGAATAGGCAGAAGGTCTTCCCGAAGCCTTTGCACATTACCAATATGGAAGCCCCATTGACAGAAGAACAAGTGCATTATCATTTTGCATTGATAGATACTCATACGGCTGACATTGTAGCTGATAGCCGCAATGCACAGAAACGCTTCATGCGTGGTTTGGATTTTTATTTAGTGCAAGACCTCACCAGTTCGATAGATGACTTTACGCAATGTATCTTGCTGGATGATACGTTTTTCCCAGCTTATTTCATGCGGGCATTGGTGCGCTATAAACAGTTGGAATACAAGAAAGCCGAGGCGGCGATGGATGGAGGCGCATCTGTTACAACTGCTGATGCTAAACGGGAAGCGGAGATTACGGCGATAGATTATGAAACGGTGAAGGGAGATTTGGATCGTGTCATTCGGTTGGCTCCCGACTTTGTATATGCCTATTATAATAGGGGAAATGTATTCTCTATCTTAAAAGATTATCGGGCAGCTTTGGCGGATTATGATAAGGCCATAGAATTGGATCCGAACCTGGCTGAGGCATATTTCAATCGTGGCTTGACCCATATTTTTCTGGGGAATAACAAACAGGGTATTTCAGATTTGAGCAAGGCGGGAGAGCTGGGGGTTGTTTCGGCTTATAACGTAATTAAGAGGTTTACTGATGTATCCGAATAACATTTTTTGGCAAAATAATGGCATTCAGAAAAGATTTAATTATTTTTGCGTGCTGAAAGTAGAAACATCTAAAAAACATTATGATAAAGATAACATTTCCAGACGGCTCTATTCGTGAGTACAACGAAGGAGTAACAGGACTGCAGATTGCAGAGAGCATCAGTACACGGTTGGCACAAGAAGTGCTGTCGTGTGGCGTGAATGGGGAAACTTATGATTTGGGACGTCCCATTATGCAGGACGCCGACTTCGTTCTCTATAAGTGGGACGATGAGGAAGGAAAGCACACCTTTTGGCATACCAGCGCTCACTTGCTGGCCGAAGCATTGCAGGAACTTTATCCGGGTATCCAGTTTGGCATTGGCCCGGCCATAGAAAACGGCTTCTATTATGACGTAGACCCGGGAGAGGCTACTATTAAGGAGTCTGATCTGCCAATGATTGAACAGAAAATGGTGGAACTTGTGGCTAAAAAAGAGCCTGTTGTGCGAAAAGATATCTCTAAAGCGGATGCTTTGAAGATGTTTGGCGAACGCGGTGAAACTTATAAATGTGAGTTGATTTCTGAATTGGAGGACGGACATATTACTACTTATACGCAAGGTGCGTTTACCGATTTGTGCCGTGGACCTCATTTGGTGAATACTGCGCCTATTAAGGCCATCAAGTTGACTTCTGTGGCTGGTGCTTATTGGCGTGGCCGGGAAGACCGCAAGATGATGACGCGTATTTATGGCATTACATTCCCGAAGAAAAAAATGCTGGATGAATACCTCACTCTGTTGGAGGAGGCAAAGAAGCGCGACCATCGCAAGATTGGTAAAGAAATGGAGTTATTCATGTTCTCCGATACTGTAGGCAAGGGCTTGCCGATGTGGTTGCCTAAAGGCACTGCTTTGAGGTTGCGTTTGCAGGACTTTCTGCGCCGCATTCAAGCGCGTTACGATTATCAGGAAGTAATCTGTCCCCCCATTGGCAATAAGTTGCTTTATATTACTTCGGGGCATTATGCAAAGTATGGCAAAGATTCTTTCCAACCGATACATACACCCGAGGAAGGTGAGGAATATTTCCTGAAACCAATGAACTGTCCTCACCATTGCATGATTTACAAGAATTCTCCCCGTTCGTATAAAGACCTGCCTTTGCGGATTGCAGAATTTGGTACGGTGTGCCGTTATGAGCAGAGTGGTGAATTGCACGGCTTGACACGTGTGCGTAGTTTTACACAAGATGACGCTCATATATTCTGCCGTCCCGACCAAGTGAAAGATGAATTCTTGCGCGTGATGGATATCATCTCTATCGTGTTCCGTTCAATGGAGTTTGAAAACTTTGAAGCGCAAATCTCATTGCGCGACAAAGTAAATCGCGAGAAATACATAGGCAGCGATGAAAATTGGGAAAAAGCCGAACAGGCCATTGTAGAGGCTTGTGCAGAAAAGGGATTGAAGGCAAAAGTTGAGTATGGCGAAGCTGCTTTCTATGGTCCTAAGTTGGACTTTATGGTAAAAGATGCCATAGGCCGTCGCTGGCAATTGGGAACTATTCAAGTGGATTATAACTTGCCTGAACGTTTCCAGCTGGAATATACGGGTGCCGATAATCAGAAACATCGTCCTGTCATGATTCACCGTGCTCCCTTTGGCTCTATGGAGCGTTTTGTGGCTGTACTTATCGAGCATACAGCTGGTAAATTCCCCTTGTGGCTGACTCCCGATCAGGTAGTTATTCTTCCTATTAGCGAGAAGTTTAATGACTATGCCTGTGAGGTGCAACAGTATTTGAAGAAATGTGATATTCGTGCCATTGTAGATGACCGCAATGAGAAGATTGGCCGTAAAATCCGTGATAACGAGATGAAACATATTCCTTACTTGTTGGTTGTCGGTGAAAAAGAAGCTGAAAATAAGGAAATCTCTGTACGGAAGCAGGGAGAAGGCGACCAAGGCTCGATGAAATATGAAGATTTCGCTAAAAAAATAAGCGAAGAAGTTCAGAATATGATAAATAAATGGTAATTTTGCGCCCGATTGCAAAAGCTGGTTCTCGGTATATCATATCGGAAATGGTTTTTGCGTGCATAGATATAAGGATTAATTTAGAAGTAAGATTTTGAAAAACAAACTGGAAGTAAAGTTAGTGAATGAAGAATGACAACTTAAAAGGGCAACATCGGATTAATGAACAAATCCGTGCCAAAGAAGTCCGTATTGTGGGCGATGAAGTGGAGTCGAAGGTCTATCCGATAGCTCAGGCATTGAAGCTCGCTGAGGAGCATGAGGCAGACCTCGTAGAAATTTCTCCCAATGCACAGCCTCCTGTTTGCCGTATAATTGATTACTCTAAATTCCTTTATCAGCTGAAAAAGCGTCAGAAGGAGCAAAAAGCCAAGCAGGTAAAAGTAAATGTGAAGGAAATACGTTTTGGTCCCCAAACAGATGACCATGACTACAACTTCAAGCTGAAACATGCAAAAGGTTTTTTGGAAGATGGCGATAAAGTGAGGGCTTATGTGTTCTTTAAAGGACGTTCCATTTTGTTCAAAGAGCAGGGGGAGGTTTTACTATTGCGCTTTGCCAACGATTTGGAAGATTATGCCAAAGTTGACCAGATGCCTGTGCTTGAAGGTAAGCGGATGACTATTCAACTTTCGCCGAAGAAAGGAGTGGCTTCTAAAAAGAGCACAACTCCTAAGAATGCAGAAAGCAGTGCTGCTGCTTCAACTCCTTCCGATGAGGAAGAATAAGAGAAAGAAATGTGTAACGCCGTGGGTATAGTGCGTTGCCACATATAATTTAATAATTAAATAATAAGTAAAATGCCAAAGATCAAAACTAACTCCGGTGCCAAAAAAAGATTCACTCTTACCGGAACGGGTAAAATCAAAAGAAAGCATGCTTTTCATAGTCATATTCTGACTAAGAAGACTAAGAAGCAAAAAAGAAACTTGTGCTACTCTACGCTTGTAGACAGAACCAATCAAGCTCAAGTGAAAGAACTCTTAGCCATGCGTTAAAAGCGTGTTTAAAACTATTAAGTTATTAACCGAATGCTTTAGCTTTAAGTCCGTTACGTGAAGTAAGGGCGCTGACATTCAAAAACAAGTAAAAACTATGCCAAGATCAGTAAATCATGTTGCTTCGAGAGCAAAAAGAAAGAAAATTCTGAAGCTAACCAGAGGTTACTTCGGTGCAAGAAAGAATGTATGGACCGTAGCCAAGAATACTTGGGAAAAGGGTCTGACTTATGCATATCGTGACCGTAAGAATAAGAAAAGAAATTTCCGTGCATTGTGGATTCAACGTATCAACGCTGCTGCTCGTTTGGAAGGTATGTCTTATTCAAAGTTGATGGGTGCATTGCATAAGACAGGAATTGAAATCAACCGTAAGGTTCTTGCCGATTTGGCCATGAATCATCCGGAAGCCTTCAAGGCTATTGTTGCTAAAGTTAAGGCTGCATAAGCTATCCATAAATAAAAAAGAAGTGCCCTTTTTCATCGGAAAAGGGCACTTCTTTTTTAGAGCCCTGTCGCTTGAATTTTTCTTTTTCAGAGAATGTTATTCTACTTTTTTTGAGTTTCTTTCGGTTTCTGTCTCGAAGGAAGACTGGGCAAGAGTTAAATGAACGCTTCTGTGAGGAGAAAATGGGGCTATTGTCGGCTATATGACAGACAAAATGCGACTTTTTCTTGTTTTATTCACGAGAACTTCATATCTTTGTCTTGAGAAAAAACAGCCGCATTGATTGGATCGGGAAACTCATCAATTAAAATGAAATACCGAGACAAGTTTCGCTTCTCAATGGCGGGCCACGCCCTTCGGGGTAACCTTTGAGTCGGTGGATTACAAAGAGGACGAGCACTCAAATCATGTCTGTCGGAGTTTCATCACATCATCGGTGCGGCTTCCTTATAAAAAAGGAACGGTAATCAATAAGATACCGTTCCTTTTTTAGATTAATTCTAGTAGCTATTCTTATAGCTTTCTCAGGTATTTATTTGTTATTCCGCAAATCTTTTACCCGGATGGCTTTTCCTTCACTTTGGGGTAAAGAACCCTTTTTAACCAATTTAAGTTTTGGAGTTACTAATATCTCATCTTTCAATTGGCGAGTAATCTCTTTTCGAACTTGTTCCAATTCAATATAATTGTCGGTAGAAAGGTCGTTGAGTTCTACTTCGATGACCATTTCGTCTTGATTATTGATGGTATCCAAGGTAATTAGGTAGTTGCTACCCAGTTGTGGGTATTGCATCAGAATCTTCTCAACTTGCATGGGGAAGATATTGACTCCCTTGATGATGAACATGTCATCGCTACGTCCCTTGATGCGGTCTATGCGCAAGTGCGTACGTCCGCAAGGGCATTCGCCGGGCAATATGCGTGTAAGGTCGCGCGTGCGGTAGCGGATGAGCGGCATCATTTCTCTGTCGAGTGTGGTTAGAACCAATTCTCCGATTTCACCTTCCGGTACAGGATCGCCCGTTTCGGGGTCAATGATTTCTACCAAGTAGCAGTCTTCCCAGAAGTGCATGCCGTTCTGCTCTTGGCACTCGAATGCTACTCCCGGCCCATTCATTTCCGTCATTCCAAAACTGTTATAAGCTTTGACCCCCAATAGCCTTTCTATTTTTTTACGTTGTTCATCGGTATGTGGTTCAGCGCCAATGACCAGAGTCTTTAGTGATGTTTGTTTGGGGTCTATGCCTTCCTCCAGCATTACTTCTGCCAGTCGGATGGCATAGCTGGGGATTGCATGTAGGGCTGTTGTATGGAAATCGTTGATAAACTTGATTTGTCGTTTACTATTGCCGGCAGCTGCAGGAACGGTCAAAGCTCCCAGTCTTTCAGCACCATATTGAAAGCCTAACCCGCCGGTAAACATGCCGTAGCCTGAACTGTTTTGAAAGACATCTGTCTTACGCACGCCTACCATGTATAAGCAGCGTGCCACCAGGTTTGCCCAAGAGTCCAAGTCGTGTTGCGAGTGTACAATAACCGTAGGGGTACCGGTGGTGCCGCTCGATGAGTGTATACGCACACCGTCTTCCAGCATGTTGCCTGCCACCAGCCCGAAAGGATAATTGGCACGCATGTCGGCCTTGGTGGTAAAAGGTATTTTACGAATGTCATCAACAGACTGGATGCAGTCCGGTGTAATGCCATGTTCCCGGAAAACTTTTCCGTAATAAGGTGAATGTGCTGCGATGGCAATGGTTTTCTTCAGACGCTGAAGCTGTAGCTCGCGCAGCTGTTCGCGGGGCATGGTCTCAATGTCTTCTTCCCAATATTTATCGTTCATTGCTGTCTATGTGTTTAGATGAGTGTTTCTGCAATTTCTTTACCCAATGCCAATGCCTTTAAATTCATTTCCACAATAGCCTCGCCTTTGCGTTGGAATATCTCCCGTATGCTATCTTGCATTGATTCATAGCTTATGCCGAGGAAGGGAATGGTAGCCCCCAGTAGAACAATATTGGCCACACGGACAGAACCCGCTTCTTTGGCTACTTTGTTCACATCCAGCATGATTTTGTGAGGCAGTTGATTGATTTGAGCTTTTAGTTCTTCTTCTGCCGGATAAACAGGGATGTTGATTAAAGGCACTTCGTTGGTCACCAGCCATCCGTTGGCATTCAGGTAGGGCAGGTAGCGCAAAGCTTCCATTGGCTCTAATGAAATGATGAGGTCGCATTTCCCTGTCGGGATGAGGTCGGATGCAATAGGCTGGTCACTGATGCGGAGGTTCGACTGCACATCGCCTCCCCTTTGGCTCATACCGTGCACTTCGGCTTGTTTCATGTACAATCCGTTTTTTAAGGCAGCCCGGCCTATGACGGTGGCAATGGAAAGGATACCTTGTCCTCCCACGCCGGAAAGTATAATGTCTTTTTTCATGATAGTCTGTTACTTGGTTCTTTTTTTGCGTGCTAAAGTTTGAATGCATTCTCTGCGTGGGATGATGACGGAAACTCCCTGGTAGTTTATCTCTTCGCGGATCACCTGTTTCATCTCCTCATAATTCTTCTTCAGGGGGACTACCACGCGAACGTGCTCCGGCTTCACGCCTATGCCTATGCAGATGGACTCCAATCGCCCCGTTCCGGCAGAGTCTTGTCCGCCGGTCATGGCTGTTGTTTCATTGTCTGATATAATGATGGTGACAGGGGTGTTCTCGTTGACGCAATCCAGCAGCCCGGTCATGCCGGAGTGGGTAAAAGTGGAGTCGCCGATGACGGCTACCGCCGGATGTACGCCTGCGTCGGCGGCACCCTTGGCCATGGTGATGGAGGCGCCCATGTCCACACACGAGTTGATGGCATAGAACGGCGCATTAGCCCCCAGCGTGTAGCAGCCGATGTCGCCAAATACTTTGTGCTCGGGATATTCTTCTTTCAGCACTTGGGTCAGCGTGGCATACATGTCGCGGTGCCCACAACCTTCACACAAGGCAGGCGGCCTCATTTCTACCAGCGAGGGGATTGAGAATATGGCTTTGTTTTCTTTGCCTATGGCATGGGCCACGATGTCGGGGTTCAATTCTCCGGATGCTGGAATGGTTCCATCCAAGCGTCCTTTTACCCGGAGGCCACGCCCCAGGCAGCCTTTCAATTGTTTCTCTACAAACGGCTGTCCATCTTCCAGCACCAGGATTTCGTCGCAGGCGTCTGCCAGTTGCTGCAGTTGCTTGTGGGGAAGCGGATACTGCCCTATTTTCAGCACCGGATATTCGCAACCGTCCGGATAACTTTCCATCAGGTAGTTGAAGGCTATGCCACAGGCCACGATGCCCATCTTTTTGTTAGGGCCGTCGATAAAGCGGTTGTAAGGCGATTCTTCCGATGCCTTGACAAAAGCGCCTTGTTGTTCCAGCAGGGCTTTGTAGCGTTTGCGTGCAATGCCTGGTAGCAATATGAACCGTTTCGGGTCATCACTGAACGAGAGGCCGTTTTGTGGCTGTGCGGCTTTGCGTTCTACCCCTGAACGTGAGTGTGCCAGCCGGGTCACCATGCGCATCAGCACAGGCTCGCCCATTTGTTCCGAGAAGGCAAATCCCGCATAAGCCATGTCGTAAGCCTCTTGCTGGTTGCTGGGCTCGTACATGGGTACAAGGGCAAAGTCGCCGTAGAAGCGGCTGTCCTGTTCATTCTGCGAGGAGTGCATGCCGGGGTCATCGGCTGCCACGACGATAAGTCCGCCTTTTACCCCTGTTACCCCCGAGTTGATAAAGCAGTCGGCGGCTACATTCATGCCTACATGCTTCATGCAGACCAATGCCCGTTTGCCGGCAAAAGACATTCCGAGAGCCGCTTCCATGGCAGTCTTCTCGTTGGCACACCAGCGGCTGTGGATGTTGCTGCCCGCTGTGGCTTGTTGAATATATTCCGTTATCTCTGTAGAGGGAGTACCGGGGTATGCGTACACCCCCGACAATCCAGCATCCAATGCTGCTTGGGCGATGGCTTCATCGCCCAGTAAGAGTTGCTTTTCCATGTCAGATTTATTTTGAATGATTATCATATTGTCACAAAGCGCAAATATAAGGCTTTCGTTTGACATTATGCTATGTTTGCCGCGAAAAAATAATCATGCAGTCGTTTTCCCCTACCTGTAAATCTTCCGTCGGTTCAGAGCATTCCAGTATTTCCTTGCGTTGCGTAAGTGGTCGCGGTAGTTGGCAGCAAAGTTGTGTGTGCCCGAAAAGTCTTCTTTGGCGCACATATAGAGGTAGTTGTGCTTGGTATAGTTCAATACCGCATCCAGCCCCACGGTGGAGGGTATGCGTATGGGGCCTGGCGGAAGCCCTGTGTGGAGGTAGGTGTTGTAGGGCGAATCAATGTTCAGGTCGGCATTGGTGATGCGGCGGATACCGGCATTCTGCAGGGCGAACTTAATGGTGGGGTCGGCTTGCAGCGGCATATTGGCATGCAGTCGGTTGATGTAAAGGCCTGCCACCATGGGCTTCTCGGCGTTGTTGTTGGTCTCCTCCTCCACAATGGAGGCCAGGGTCGCCACTTCTTCCGGTGTCATGTGCAGGGCATCGGCTTGTGCCAGCCGCTTCTCGTTCCAGAAGGCATCGTGTTCTCGCTGCATCCGTCTGAAGAATTCTTCCACCGACATGTTCCAATACACTTGGTAAGTGTTGGGGATGAACAGCGCAGGCAGCGTGGCCGGCGTGTAGCCCAGTCGGTGCACGAAAGCCGTGTCGCTCAGCGGGGCGGCAATTTCGGCGGAGTCTATCATCAGCTGTTCGCCCACGCTGCGGGCCAGGCGGTCCAGGGTGCGCACGCTTCCTATGGTCAGGTTCATGGGCTCCTGATATCCCCGGTACAGGCGGCTGAATACCTGGTACACGCTTTCGCCCGGGTGTATGGCGTAGCGCCCCGTGTGCAGGCATTGGTCGTAGTGCCGGTAGCGTGCCATCCAGCGGAAGCCCGCCAGATGACCCGGGTGTCCGGCTTGCTGTACTTTGTGGTACACCGAGTCGGCAGTGTCATCGCGGTCGATGTAGACGTATTGCGTTTTCTCCGGATGGAACTGCGGAGCCAGCAGGAGGTAATACGCTGTGCCTGCGCCTGCCAGTGCGACAAGCACAATGACTGCCAGGATGGCGAGGAGGAGCTTGACTTTCTTTTTCTTTTCCATTGCCTATTGTCTCTGTAAATAAATTCTAATATTATAATTCTATTATTTTGCGAAGTACTCTGTCTTCAGCCAGTAGGCATAGATCGGGTCCTGGAACGAGATTTCACCAGCCTTATTATCCAATATATCATTCTTGATAAGAGCAGCTTTTGAACGGGATATTGAGGTCGTTGAAGAGATTAGATAGCGATGCATGACTTCTGTTGAACTAATGGCTTTTTCGCCGGCAATAAGTGCTTTGAGGTAGTTCAGTTGCTGTGTGGTCAATGTTTCGGTGATTGTTACGAACAACAGACTTAACTGCTCCACCAACGCTGTGTGTGCCTCACGTACCATCTCAACGGTGCATACATCCTTTGAAATATATTATGTTGTGTAAGTTCAGCAATTGAGAGAGCGTTTGTAAAATTAATAATTTTTTACTTGCCACATTCTAATTTATAGTCTCCGATTAAATAGTTTTAAGATAATCTTTTTCGTATCTCAAAGAAATTCATATTCACAGAAAGACTGTATTTTTAATTGTGTTTCCACTCTAAACTTTTCTTTTTCATTATTTCTTTGGACATTTCGTTTAGGATGTATATTCGGGCCATATTTCATACAAATAATGGGGATTATATTATCATTCGAATAAAACGTGCTTATATCTTCTCCTCCTTGTTGTAAAGAAGCCTTTAGATAAAGAAAGAAGTCTTTTATTTGTGTCATCGCATGGCTAAAATTCTTCCATAGTGTTTTATCTTTGGTCGATGGTTCAACATCCATTTTAAACTCGACTAAGAGTAATTCATTGTTATTAAAAATCATACAATCACATCGTCCCCTAGGAACACCATCTCCTACATAATCCTCTAAACCGTATCTAATGATTCCTCCATCAATACAAATATGGATAATTTCACATCCTCTCTTATTTATTATTTTTAACGACTTATCCTTATTCGCATCAGATTCGACAAGGAAAGTACGCCTGGACGAACTACAATCATAGGCATATAAAGTTGTGCCGCAAAGACGGTCTATTGTATAAGGATTGGACGTATAAATTGTCTGAATTGTATCGCAGAAGTTATTTCTCATATCTTATTAAATCATTGAATATAGGAAATCGAACTCATTATTAATGCTTTCCGTTTCCTCATCAATAAAATTATCTCCAATGAGTTGAGTTACATCATCAAGAATAGATTTACAATATACATCAGAATTAGCCTTTAATGCGTATGCCTGAAATTTGTCCGGCTCAATATTCATACATTCCTTAGCCGCAGTTTTCAGATTCTCTGTTGAAAAGAACTTCTCAATTTCTTTTTTCTTATCTGATTGCGCTCTGATAACTTTTGTATAATATAGCATATTATTGAATGTAGCTTGCACATAAGGGCTATGTGTAGTAATAATAAGCTGGCTATTGGTTTTGTTAGCAACCAAAATCAATAATTCTATCAGCAGCTTCTGTGCTTTGGGGAAAAGATGTGTTTCCGGTTCCTCTATGATACGTGACGCTTTCTGTTTTTCATTCAATATATAGATGACATCTTGAATAATCCGTATAACCTCTTGCTGTCCAGAAGAAGAAATACTTAATGGGACGAATTCATTTTCATTATAGAAAATTTTCTCCATACCATTTTCATTCTTATAATCACCATGCAAAATTTGCGATATAATATTATGTATTAATTGTCTAAACGGAGTATTCTCACCCTCTTCTTTTGCGCCATTAAAATAGTCTGCGAGAAATTTAGAATAACTAACAAATTCTTTTATCAAATTTATATCTACGGTATTTGTCTCTTTATTGCTATATAATGCAGATTTGATTTCTCCAAAAAATAATAGCTGAAACTGTTCCGGGTATGAAACTGTAATATTTCTTCCTGCAGGTAGAAACAATGTCTCTCTATCATCAAAGAATATTTTATTCACACCCACGGTCATCTTCTTTATTAAAGAACTCTTAACTTTTTCCTGCAGAATGAAATTCATTTTATTTTCATTCTTGGAAACTAGTTGCTCTTGTAATGCAAGGGTCCTCTTGCTTATAAAATCCCAATATTCATTATCAAACTGTATTTGTAATGATTTCTTTTTATTTTTAAAAAGAGTTAATTTATATTCTTTCTCGGTTGAGAAAATATACTGAATACAAAAATCATCATCTAACCTAGAAGTATATCCAAAATATACGGCAAATTTATTTTGAATATTAGATATTAATTGCTTCTGTAATCCAGCTAACGAATTCTTGTTTGCCTCATATAGCAAATTTAAATAATCCTGTTTTAACGACTTGAAAAAATAGATTAATTTAACAATCGTACTTTTCCCACTCGCTTGTTCACCTATCAGAAAAAGAAAATCCTTAATTTCTATTTCTGCATTGCTTATTTGTCTGAAATTCCTTATTATAATCTTTTGCATAATATTATAATATTGGTTGTAAATGTCGTGTTTGTTTCTAGTCCTTCAGTAGAGTTAATCTATATCTGCTCTTTCAATTAAGATTTGTTATTTCGTTAGAAACTCCATATATACTAGATTCGTTTTATACATAGAAAAATGCTTTTTCAAAAATAGTAAATATTCGACAGAATTAAGCAAGTTATATTAAATAAATAAGTAGTGTCGTGCTATCTTCCCGGTTGCCGTCGGGGAAGATAGTCATGCGGAAGGCCGCGGGCGGCCCGCCGTCCTCGGACGAAAAATCATCCTCGCCGGGGCTGCGGTGTTTTTCGCCGCTCCGACGTCGCCGCATGACTGTGTCTCTTCCCGAGGCCGCCGACCGCGTCGGGAATAAGGCCTCATAACATATTTATTCATTGACTATGCAGTCCGTTTGGATAGCATGATCCTAGAAACGTGAGACACACGGTAAAAACTGTTTGATGTTATGCAGACTTCCAAAGGTGAACCGAAAACGAAAAAGAGTAAGGCCAAAGCATCGAAAGCCGCCACTTCGAATCCGAATCCCGACGTGCAGGAATCGCCGCAGGCTGCCTCCAATCCCGAAACAGCGGAACAGCAACCGGCTCCGGCTGTTCAACTGTTGGATCTGAACAAGATTGTCAGCAGCACCTACAATCCCCGCAAGGATTTTCGCTCGGAGACCTTGCAGGAACTCGCCGACAGCATCCGCCAGGTCGGAGTTCTGCAACCGATCTGCGTCCGATCCAAAGAGGAAGGTTTCGAGATTGTCTATGGCGAACGGCGCTATTGGGCCGCAGCTATGGCGGGGCTGAAAGTCATTCCGGCCCTTGTCCGTGAGTTGTCGGATGCCGAAGCCGAGGATGCCGCCATTACGGAGAACCTCCAGCGCGAGGACGTGACACCCCGCGAGGAGGCTGCGGCCTACAAACGGGCGCTGGAATCGGGACGTCATACGATTGAGAGCCTGGTCGGAAAGTTCGGGAAATCCGAGGCCTACATCCGCTCCCGACTGAAACTCTGTGATCTGATTGACGCCCTCGCCGAGCAGCTCGACCGGGAGGAGATTTCGGTTGGCGTCGCCACCGAGATTGCGAAATACGATGCGGCGGTCCAGCAGGAGGTCTACGAGGAGCATTTCTCGGAGGGATGCCGCCTGTCGTGGAAGAATGCCCGGATCAAGGAGATTGCCCGGCGGCTCTACGATCGCTACATGACACGCCTGGACACCTATCGTTTCGACAAGACCGAATGTCACACCTGTCACCATAATACGGCCAACCAAATCCTCTTCAAGGATGAATGTGCGGACGGATGTGCAGGGTGCCAGGACCGGAACTGCATGATGCGCAAGAACGACGAATACCTCGTGCAGAAGGCCCAGCAACTGCTGAAGGCGGATCCGCGGATAGTCCTTGCCACGGTGGGCGATACCCCCGATTCGGTGATTGAGCATCTTGAAGAGGAGGGCTACCGGATTCAGGAGCTGGATTACTACCTCGATTACTACGATACGGCCCCCGAAATGCCCGAAGCCCCGCAGGCGGAGTGCTACTCGTCGGAAGAAAACTACGCGGAAGCCGTGAAGCGCTACGAAGCGGCATTGGCCCGGTTTACGGAACAGACCCGGCAACTCGAATTCGACGTTACGGAGGGCCGTGTCCGCAAATATGCCATCATCGGAATGTTCGACGTGGAGATCCGCTATGAGGACATCCCGGAGGAGGAGCGTGAGGTCGCAGTCGAGGATGCCGCAGGAGAACGGACGGTTTACGTCACGATGGTTCCTGCCTCTCCGATGGAGAGTCTGCTGCGGCAGGACCATCGAAACAGGCAGCTCTGCTACGAGCATATCACCG
>CALUIF010000136.1 GCA_944320635.1 uncultured Bacteroides sp.
TACTTCTGCCGAGGTATTTATAGAAAACATTGAAGACGCAGCTTTGCAATGGATTAAGGCACAATGCGACCACCCGGCTTTCGAGGCAGTCAAAATAGTGCAGATGCCCGATGTACATGCGGGAAAATCCTGCAATGTCGGCACAGCGTATCGGATTGGCGCATACCTCAATCCGGATCATGTAGGCACAGATATAGGCTGCACCATTTCCATGCACAAACTCTCGTCTGTGGTCGCACCGGAAAACTTTGCCTTGCTTGACCACAAAATACGCGAAACCGTCCCGACCGGCATGGACATTTGCGAGAAGAACAGCCTGAATGAAAAAGAACTGTTCCGTTTTCTTAATTCGCAATATCAAAAAGCACGTTCGGTAGCTCCAGACTTGATTAATGAAGCTGCCCGCATAGATGCCCGTTTTATTGCCGACTTCTGCCGCAGAGTCAAGCTGCAAGAAAGCATCTTTTACAAAAGCCTTGGTACGCTTGGCGGAGGTAATCATTTTATAGAATATGGCGAGAATGACATAACCGGAGAAGGATGGCTGACTATCCACTGCGGCTCCAGGAATTTGGGTGTAAAGGTAGCCAACCATTGGCACAACATCGCGCAAAATCCTAAACGGGCGCAATTTATCGGCTTTCTGTGGGGCGATGCCCTCAAAGGCTATCTCTCCGACATGGTCGTAGCACAGGCTTATGCCCTATATAATCACCATGTCATCCGCGACCGTATTTTTACTATACTGAAAAAACTCTGCAAGGCGAAATGTGCTGAATCAATATTCACTACACACAATTACATTTCGGTCTGCGAAGAATATCCTATGTTGCGCAAAGGAGCGGTGGAGGCCAAAGAAGGAGAACAGTTCTGTTTGCCTTTCAATATGCGTGACGGTATTGCCATCTGTATTGGTAAAGGGAATGCAGCATGGAATTATTCCGCTCCACATGGTGCCGGAAGAGCCATGTCAAGAAACGCCGCTAAAAAGAACATTGACATGGCGGTTTTTGAACAGTCGATGGACGGTATATTTTCTACCTCCGTTTGCCCCAATACGCTTGACGAATCGCCGCAAGCCTACAAGCCCAAAGAAGAAATATTGCGCCTGATTGAACCGACAGCCGAGGTGATTGCCATGATTAAGCCGCGTTTAAACATTAAAGACATTCCAAAATGAAAAAGTACATACAGCTTACAGCCGGACGAGGACCAGTAGAATGCGCACGTGTTGTTACGCTTGTTGCCCATGAATTACTAAAAGATTTTCCGGATGCAGAACTAATAGAAAGCGAACCGCATAATACGGAGCAGGATTGCTATATGTCGATGCTGTTTCTTGCCGAAACCGACATGGATAAAGAACGGGAGTGGACAGGAACTGTGCTTTGGCGTGCGACTTCAAACCGGTACCGTCCCGGGCATCCCCGCAAGAACTGGTTTATTAGCGTAGAATTTATTGAACCAATCACACTTCCTGAGATATCGGATAAAGACATTGTTTATGAGACAATGCGTTCAGGAGGACATGGCGGCCAAAACGTCAACAAGGTAGAGACAGCAGTCCGCGCCATTCATTTGCCTACCGGAATTTCTGCCAAGTGCAGTATTCAACGCTCACAGTCTCAAAATAGGGCAATGGCACGCAACCTGCTTTTCCTTAAACTACAGCAATCCAGAAATTCTGCTACAGCATTGTTTCGCGCTTCCAAATGGAGTAAGCATACAGCTGTTATACGCGGTAATCCTGTGAAGACATTTTCAGGAACTTTATAAGTCGCTATTGTGAAAAGCAAGAAAAGATTGAAAGTGGCATGAAAACTATATTTGAACTGAAAAGAATAGAATTGCAAAAGTCGCGCTACCCGGTGCGAAAAACGAACGATTACCGGCTTGGCCTCTATTCGTCACTGAGACAAGCAGAAAAGGCCATGATGAAAGTCGTTGCCGAAGAAAAAGAATGGGCAGAACAAGCAAAAATAGACGGTGATTATGACTTCAGCTATGACGACACCTTCGGGTTTAGCATCATGGAAATTAAACCGGACATACGTGATTTTTACTTCATTGCTATGCGCACATACACAAAATATGGGACGTTTAACGACGAAAGTATTTATTGCGATGCAAAAGACACGACCAACTACAAGCCTTTTTATGGCCGTCCGGAGGAGAAAATTCGTTTCGAAATGGGAGATATTGTAGAAGTGTGGCAATACAATATGGCAGAACTTTGCATTGTCTGCTCCCCTCCTCCTTCTACTCAAGAGTATGAGGAAAAGAAAAAGAAATGTGAGCAGCTTAATATGGATGTCCCACAATGGGATGTTTCTGATGATAGCTACCTGATTTACTCATTGGGCATAGCAGACACACACAGCCATCCGAGTGCGCCCCAAGTATTTGCCCCATTGAAGAAAGTAACAGTGAATCTGAAACGGAAATTGCGTGCAAAACTAATAGCAATGATGATAATCAATGCACACAAGTGTACAGAGGAGTTTATGTGGCAAAATGTCAAAGACCCCAAAGTGGTAAACGAAGTATTGAACGACTTTGAGCGAATACCCAACAGGTATTTATCCACAGTATGCCATTTTACCAATTATCTAACGTTTACAGAAGTACAAATCATGCTGAACCTCTCAGAGAAACAGGCAAAAAGGTTTGGACGGTTTTATGAGAAATGCAAATGGCAGGCGAAAAAAGAAGAAGGGAAAAGGGGAAAGCATACCGATAATTATAGTCTCTAAAAACAGAGAAAACGGGAAAAGAAAAAGGGGAAAAGAACAATATTATTAATTTTGCAAAATTAAAAACGCCAATTATGAGAATCACCATTCATCGCGGTACCGACCAAATAGGAGGTTGCGTTACCGAAATCTGCTACGGGGAACACAAACTATTTATCGACTTGGGAGAACAGTTGCCGGGTACGCACAGCACGGAGGAACTTGCAGTCGAAGGTTTGACCAAAGGTGACACTACCAAGAGCGCGCTCCTTATCACGCATTACCACGCAGACCACATCGGAGAATTACTGAAAGCAAAACCTGAAGTACCGGTCTATATGGGAGAAACAGCCTGGAAAATATATCAGCATTACGAACAACGGCTAACATACATACCGGAAACAGAAAAAGCCCTTAAACACAAACAAGTATTGGAGCGCATCGACAACGTGAATACATTTACGGCCGGCAAAACCTTCTGCTGGGGAAACATGCAGGTTACGCCGCTTATGATAGACCACTCGGCATTCGATGCCTACATGTTTGTAATTGAAGCTGACGGTGTGCGCCTGCTCTACACGGGAGATTTCCGCGGGCACGGCTTTCGCAGCAAAGCATTGCCAAAATTAATTGCAAAGTATGCAAAGGATATAGATTACATTGTTTCTGAAGGTACCAATGTATATCGCACTGTAGAAAACGAAAGCGAACATGCTTTACAAGGCAGATTTACGGAAGAATTCCGTAAGTGCAAGTATAATTTCGTACTGACTTCCAGTACCAACATCGACCGGATATTCTCGCTTTACCATGCGGCACAGCGGGCAAGCAGGATATTCGTATGCGACCATTATCAACATCAGCTGATGAAGATTGTGGCAAAATCTCACGAAAACTATACGATGTTCTACAAAACAAGGGACACCGTATACGACATTAGTAGGAAAAAGAACGGCATGTTTTTGATACCGGACAAGCTACTGAGGCTGATGAAACGGAAAGGATTCTGCATGCCGATACGTGATAATGAGTATTTTTGGAATGCAGTGGCACAGTTTGACGGGGATGATGACCAGGCCGTTTACTACTCGATGTGGAGAGGATATGTGGATGCCCAGCATCCGGCATACAATCCAGATTTGAAAGAGAAGCTTGACCATTACCCAGACTACAAATACATGCACACCAGCGGTCACTGCGACATAAAGACGCTGGCGAAACTGTTCCGGCAAGTAAAACCTCGGAAAGGCATTATCCCCATCCATACGGAACATCCGGAGAGGTTTGAAACTCTATTTGGCAGCATTGCCCGTATCATCTTGCTACAAGATGGAGAAACTTATGATTGCAATTGATTATTATGATTCGGACTATACTTCATTTATCGGATACGCACGGTTTACATCTGCAATTGGGTACACTGCCCAATGCAGATGTACTGGTACATTCCGGAGACTTCACTACGGACGGGACAGAAAAAGAAGTATTTGACTTTACTGAATGGTTTTGCCGACAACCTCATCCATATAAAATATTTATAGCAGGTAACCATGACACTTGCCTCTACCAAAACCGTTTGGAAGGATTGCCAGACAATGTACACTACCTTTACAATTCTCCCGTTGAAATAGAACATGTGAAATTTTATGGTTTACCCCTATTTGCCCCAGATATGGCAACAGGACAGTATGATAAAAATATTCGAGAAATACCCTACGACATTGACGTCTTAATCACCCACCAACCCCCATTGGGTATACGCGACTATGCAGAAAACATCCATTGTGGAAACCTTAATTTATTGCAGCAAGTTACGACTATTAAACCCAGATTCCACATTTTCGGACACACACATCGTGCTTATGGCATTGAAAACATAGACCAGACCTTTTATATCAACTCGGCCTTAATAGATGACTCACACGAACTGACAAAAAAGCCACAATTACTATCCTTTTGATATAATTACATTGTAAAGTTCCCGTGCTAAACAAATACCGTTTATCAGCAAATTTACACACCAAGCACAATATTGGCATCAATATTCAATTTCCGGCTAATTTCACGAGCTACTTTCAAAGTCGGCTCACATTTGCCGGAAATATAATCACTCAAACGTGAAGGGCTGACACCAATTAATTTAGCCAATGCTTTTTGGTTAAGCCCCATTTCATACATGCGGAGCTTGAGAATATCAACAAGTGTTGGTGCTCCCAATGAAAAATGCTCTTCTGAATAGTCAGCAACAAGATTAGAAAGCAATTCCAACTCTATGCTGTTGGGGTCATCAAGAGGCGTTTCATCTGTCACCAACGGAAGCAATTTTTCCACTCTTTTTACAGCCCAGTCGTATTGGGCTTTTGTTTCTATCTTTGTCATAACCTTAAATTTTAGAGCAATCAACTATTTTATCATATTCTGCATGAGTGCCAATGAAGCGGATATAAACGAATTGTATCGTAAATTTTATCACCACAATGAGCCTGTAATTGTTCCCTTTTATATTGAAAACATAATGCTGGTTGCCTACATTATCCACACTATTAAAGGTTTTCTTTACATCGGCAAAGCATGTCCATTTGCTTTTCTTCACTATAGTGGTCCATTCTTGTAAAGCTACCTTGGAGTCCGGATGAGTTTCGGCATATTCTTTTAATGCTTGTTCTGTAAATATTCTCATTGGTCACATTCAATTATCATGTTGCAAATATAAGAATAAGATTCTATTTTTCGAAAATTTATTCTAATATTTAGAATTTTTCCACAAGAGAGAGTGAAAAAGTTTGCAATAACCACATTTTTCCTGACCATATGCTTTGTTTTTAACAGAGAATCGCTATATTTGTTGCCCAAAATAACCTTTTAAAAATAAACAGCTATGGAAACACATTTCCAGCACCTCGGCGTTATTGCTTCCTTTTTCGCAAGTTTATGGCTTGCAGGTTGTATCAACAGCATCAACGAAGACATTCCCTTAGAAGGAGACATCCCCATCAGTTTCTCGGTAAAAATAGACAAAACCTCTACGAAAGTAACGGATAACGTATTTGACGAAGGAGATCAAATAGGCCTGTATGCCATACTGACGGGCAACGATATAACGGACGGACGGTACATTGACAACCTGCTATTGGAAAGCGATGGCGACGAGAACCTGCTCCCCGAAAGGAATGTTTTTTATCCGGAAGGAGAAGGCACAGCACTCAACTTTATCAGCTATTATCCTTACCAGGCAAAAGGGCTTCCGACGGGCGAATCCAAACTGACGGTCAGCGTACAAACCAATCAAAGCAAAGCCGGGAACTACTCGGCAAGCGACTTTCTGGTAGCCACAAAAGACAATGTGAAAAGCAGTACGAAAGACGTAGAACTGAAATTCGAGCATAAACTTACCAACATCAAGCTGGCGCTTACACCGGGGGAAGATGAAGATATAGACGATATGTTGAAAGACAATCCGCGAATCATCGCTACAGGCTTTTGCTCGCAAGCAGAGTATGATTTTCTCAAAGACGAATTTACTCCTACCGGACAGTGCTACGACATTACCCCGTCGGGCGAATGGAAAGAAGAAAAAGGCAGGCTGACCGGCAAAGAATTCATCATCATCCCACAAGCCATTGGCGAAGAACAAACTCTGCAAATGGAATGGAACGGGAGGATATATACCTGCGCTATGCCCGAGATAGAAGAAATGGACGGAAATACGCAGTATGAAATAGAGATTGAGATGACGCAAAACACCAGTCACTTGTTCAGTGGCATAGTGGCCAGCATAGTAGATTGGCCTCTGACCGTGCAGGAGAAAATAGACAACGCAGCACAATCTGCTGCCGTACACTTATCAATCTTGTCATTTGAACTATCAAACATCTACCACATACATTCAGGTGGAAAAGTCATTGCGGAAATCAGCAAAGAGTATCTTCAATCGGATGACTTAACCAGCCAGGCCATCGTTTCTTATCCCATAAAAAACAATGAAACAGCAGATTTGAGCAAAGGCACCGTGTTGCAACTATTGGACATTGACGAAGACATCA
>CALUIF010000137.1 GCA_944320635.1 uncultured Bacteroides sp.
TCCGTGGCGAGAAGTTACAGAAGTGGCATATTCGTGACATCCGTGTTTTCGCACAGGCAACAAACTTGTTGACTTTGTTTAGTGAATACTATAATAAATACCACGGTGAACCGGAAATCATGCGTGACGTGGATAGTGCCCAAAAGCGTAATTTGAGTTTGAACGTTACTTATTTGACGGCTCCGCAGGCACGGACTTATACCGTGGGATTAAGTGTAAATTTCTAATCGATAAAGACCATGATAATGAAAACGAAATATGTGTTGCCGATAGCATTTTCGGCAATGTTGATGGCGTCTTGTGATGATATGGCTTTTCTTCAGATAAAGCCGGATAATCTGGAACTGATAGAAGACCGTATCCAAACGAAGGACGACCTTGAGAATTTGTTATTAGGTGCTTACGACCAAGTCCGTTCGGACGGATTTATGGGAGGAACTGCTTTACGTGGTTTTAACGTGATATCAGATGAAAGTACGGCCAATACAGCAACTTTCGAGTGGGTACAGATGACCAACCACACGATGAACTTGATGAATGCTGTGGGGCGTAATGCCTGGAGTAATACTTATGAGGCTATAAACCGTGCAAACCAGGTTGGTTATAGCGATTTGACTGAATCTATTTTGAGTAACGACCCTGAAACGTTGGCTGAATTCCGTGCAGAGGCTTCTTTTATTCGCGCTTTAGGATATTTCCACTTGGTTCGTGCTTTTGGATTGGCTTACTGCGAGGAAAATAAGGATGTACCTGAAATGGGTGTTCCCCTGCGATTAAGGGGCGTGCTGGATAGGGAAACGGCTTTCGAGATAGTACAACGTTCAACCGTAGAGGAGGTTTATAGCCAGATTATTACCGATTTGGAATATGCTGTTGAAAACCTGTCGCCTAGCAATACGTTACTTTCTGGTCGTGCCACGATAGATGGAGCCAAGGGTTTGTTGGCAAAGGTCTATTTCTATAAAGGCGATTTTGCCTCGGCTGCCCGTTATGCCGGTGAAGTAGTTGCTACAGGCAGTTATGACATCGATGCAGACATGACGGCAAAGTTTGCCCGGGCAGAAAAGGGCACTACGACGAAAGAAGTGGTTGCCATGATTCCTTCGGCTTCTACTATTGAGGATTCTTGGTCTGGTTTGCGTGATTATCGGACAAACGGCTTGGCGTTGTCTGTTTATCATCCATCAGATGAACTGATTGCTGCTTATGATCATGAAAATGATCTTCGTTTCAGGACATTCTATACCAATATTGACAATTCGTGGTATACCACAAAGTTTGATTATGAATATATGGACGCTATCATTCTCGGCTATAATGAATTGTTGTTGATTTATGCAGAGTCTTTGGCTGAGTCTTCAAACGAGTCGGCTGATTTGGAACAGGCATTGGAGGCATTGAACAAGATTGAAACCCGCGCTTATGGTCAGGCTGTTACTACTTCGCTTGACAAAGCAACGATTATCCAAGCTGTCCAGAAAGAACGCCGATTGGAGATAGCCACACAAGGTGAGCGCTTGTTTGAATTGAAGCGTTTGAAGCAGGATGTACGGGGCGATGATTGGAACTCTTTCAAAGTGATGTTCCAAATTCCTGACATAGAACAGAGTGGTAATCCGGATATCAAGATGAATGAATAAATAAAAACTACCAATATGGATAGACGACAATTTGTAAGAAATATAGGTTTAGGTACGGTTGCGCTTAGCACAGGAAATCTTGTGACAGCTTGCAGTAGCACACCTAGCGGTACTCATTCTGCCAATGGAAGTGTGGACAACAATGAGCAGTTTTTGTTCATAGGTGATGATATCGCAATTGCCCAGACGAAATATGGCAAGGTACAAGGATATCTGTTGAATAAGGTGTATACTTTTTTAGGTATTCCTTATGGAGCCGATACATCCGGTAAGAACCGTTTCATGCCTCCTCAGGAACCGCAACCTTGGACAGACGTACGTCCGGCAGTGTTTTATGGAAATACTGCGCCCCAGAATATGGACAATCGTTGGCCGAATAATTATGGGACTTTTTCTGACCATTGGAATTATTGGGATGTAAGTGAAGATTGTCTTTGCTTAAATGTATGGACTCCGGCATTAGCCGATGGGAAAAAAAGGCCAGTGTTAGTTTGGCTGCATGGAGGTGGTTTTACCAGTGGAAGCGGTATTGAACAAGATGGTTATCATGGTGAGAATATCAGCCGTGAGGGGGACATCGTATTCTGCTCGATTAACCACCGTCTTGGCCCAATAGGATTCTCGGATCTTTCCGTGTTTGGAGAGAAGTATAAGAACTCTGGAAATGTGGGTATGCTTGATATCATTGCAGCATTGCATTGGGTGCATGATAATATTGCTAATTTTGGCGGAGATCCGAATAATGTCACCATCATGGGGCAATCGGGAGGAGGCTCAAAGGTATGTACCGTTGCTTCCATGCCAGCTGCGAAAGGATTGATACATAAAGCTGTGGCATTGAGCGGGTCAACGGTTGGTGCACAGAACCGGAAAGATACCCGGAAGATAGGTGAGTATATCTTGAAAGAAGCTGGATTGGCAGCATCCCAGGTGGATAAATTACAAGAGATTCCTTGGAAAGAATATCTGGAATTAGCCAATCGGGCGAGTGCTAAATATTGGGCTGATCAAGGTGAAAAACCACGCCGTTCATTCAGCCCTGTAGCTGATGGAGAAAATATTCCATTGGGAGAGTTTTTTTCATCAGAGAGTAGCGCCAACGCACCTCATGTGCCTATGATTTTCTGCACTACATTCCATGAATGGAATCCTAACCGTGGAGATGCTTCGTTGGAAAATATTACGAAGAGTCAGGTGGTTGAAAAAATCAAGGATGCGTATGGTGATAAAGCTGCTGGAATCGTAGAAGCGTATGCCAAATGCTTCCCAGACAAACGTCCGGTTGAATTATGGGCGATGATTCTCTCTTCACGTGTGCGGGTTGTGAAGGCTGCCAATGCAAAATTGCGTCAAGGCAATCCGGTTTACGTTGCTTGGTTTGGATGGTGTCCACCTTTGTTTAATGGGCGGATGCGTGCATTCCATTGCTCAGATATCTGTTTCTGGTTCAAAAATACCGATCGGATGTTTACGCATACTGGAGGGGGCAAGGTTCCCCGCGCATTGTCAGATAAAATGTCGGCAGCACTGTTGAACTTTATGCGTACAGGTGACCCCAATGGTGGCTCTTTGCCGACTTGGCCTAAATATACAGCAGAAAATGGCGAGGTCATGATTCTGAACAACACTTGTGAAGTGCAGAATGATCCTGATAGAGAGGCTAGAGCTGCCTTTGGTGATATTGAGGTCGGTATACGTGGATAAAGGCTATTGTTTATTGTTCGCAAGATTCGTGTAAAAGATCTAATTTTGTAGGGTATGCCTATTGGCGGGATTAATCATGCCGATTAAATTCTGTCAATAGGCTTTTTTATGAACGTCCATTATGCCGGATATGTCTTTGTGTTGTTTCGGTACGCTCTTAAGCGGAGTAAATAGGTACGTGGTGTGACATTGAACAGCAACTTGGCGGCTAGTGAAGAAAAGGGGTGCGGCATCCATGTTTTCCGAAGATTTATGTAACTTTGTGCAGATTTTCTATGGACGGCATGATGAAGCATACTGCTGACAGCAACTATATATACCTGACCACTGCCCCGGTGCACCGCATTATTATGAGGCTGGCTGTGCCTACCATTATCAGCATGCTGGTGACTTCGTTCTACAACATGGCCGACACTTATTTCGTGGGCAAGCTCGATACCCCTTCTACGGCGGCGGTGGGGGTGGTTTTTTCTTTGATGGCTATTATTCAGGCGGTGGGATTTTTTTTCGGGCATGGGTCGGGCAACTATATGTCGCGCATGTTAGGGGCCAAGGAGAATGTGAAAGCGGTCAAGATGGCGTCGACAGGCTTTTTCCTGGCTTTCTTGGCCGGTTGCCTCATCATGGCGTTGGGGCTTTTGTTTCTTAATCCGTTAAGCCGCCTGCTGGGGTCTACGGAGAGCTTACTGCCTTATACGCGCAGCTATTTAGGGATTATCCTGCTGGGCGCTCCTTTCATGGCGTCGTCGCTAGTGCTGAACAACCAGATGCGTTTCCAAGGCAATGCCGCTTATGCTATGGTGGGGATAGTGTCCGGTGCGGTTATCAATGTGGGGCTTGACCCTTTGTTGATATTTACGTTCGGCATGGGACTTCGCGGGGCGGCTTGGGCCACGGTTATTAGCCAGGTGTTGAGCTTCTGCCTGTTGTTGGTCATGGCACGCATGGGAGGGGGCATTGCCATACATTATCGGCACTTCACACCTACCTGGGCTTTTGTCAAAGAAATTATTGGAGGAGGAACTCCTTCCCTCACACGGCAGGGACTGGCCAGTTTGTCCACCATATTGTTAAATACAGCTGCGGGGCAATATGGCGACGCGGCCATTGCGGGTATGTCCATCGTGTCACGCATAGGTATGTTTATCAATTCGTTCCTCATAGGCTTCGGGCAGGGCTTCCAGCCGCTGTGTGGGTTCAATTATGGTGCGGCTTTATATGGCAGGGTGCGTAAGGGCTTTTATTTTTGCGTGCGGGTAGGGGTGGCTTTCCTGCTGGTTGTGGCATTGGTGGGCAGCGGCTTTGCCACGGAGATTATCGAACTGTTCCGTAAAG
>CALUIF010000138.1 GCA_944320635.1 uncultured Bacteroides sp.
CCAGCAGTGCCGCCGGCCATGCCTGCGAGAAAGGTATCTTCTCCTCGCCGCCCCACAGCCAGGCATAGAACAGGTACATGAAAGGGTAGTGCACCACATACACCGGGTAAGAAATGTCGCCGCAGAACTTGCACACGCGCGACGTGCCACGGTCCGTGGCCTTGCCCGAAGCCTCCAGCCATACCAGCAGCGGGAAGACGACGATAACGCAAAGCGCATCGTACAGCCCGTTGAGCCACAACGCTTCTTCGCCACCAACATGAGGCATGGAGAGCAACACAATGACGGCCGCGCTGCATATCCAGAACGCCCCGCGTATGTGCACCGGCTTAAAGATGCGCGACATCAGCAAGCCCGCCGTGAAGGCAAAGAGCAACCGCAGCATGCCTCCGGGAAAGTTCAGTCCGGCCAAGGTCCACCCCACGCCCAGATGTCCGTAGCCCGACCCATTGCCTATGGCATAGCCGGCCAGACCGATGCCTGCCAAGGCCACCAGCACAGCCAGCCATCGGGTGGCCAGCTTCCGGATGAACAAGGCGTACAGAATGTTGCCAATGTACTCGAAGAACAGCGACCAGTTGGGTCCGTTCAGCGGGTACATTTCGCCATTGCCCCGCACGTCGGCACCCGCTCCCGGCACTACGGGAATCAGGAACAGGTTGAGCAGCATGGCCAGCATCACCATCGAGGTGCCCACGTGTGTGCCGTCCCACCGCTCGCAGCCTTGCAGGAAATAAGTGGCGGCGCCCAGCACTACGCCCATCACCACCATGGGGTGCAGGCGGATGAGCCGGCGCTTGAAAAACTCGCGCGTGGTGAGTGTCTTTTGCCAGCGGTCGTCGTAGGCGTAGCCGATGACAAAACCAGATAAAATGAAGAAAAAGTCCACGGCCAAGTAGCCATGGTTGAAACGTTGGTCGATGGGACTGGTGGCAAAGCCCTCGAACACGTGGTACCACATGACGACCAGCGCCGCCACGCCGCGCAGCCCGTCCAAAAGTTCATAATGAGGTTTAGAGTCCGCGAATGCTGCGGAAGATATCTTTTCCATGGGGGTAAGAGAGGAGTGGGTGTTAAGTGAATAGTGATAAGTGTTAAGTGATTGGCGATTAGTGCTTAATGATAAGCGGTCAGTGGCAAAAGCTGTCAATCCGGCTTGCCACTGGCCACTTATCACTCACCGTTCATCATTGCTTTACGCATACTGTGCCCAGTCGGTGTTGCGCATGTCGCCGCTCTTGGCCAGCTCGGCGTGCATGCCCAGGGCGGCACGGATGGCGTGCGGGGTCTGAGCCTTGCCGTCGGTCAGTTTCAGGTAGTCCCAAAGGATGTTCTTGTAGTCGGGGTGCACGCAGTTCTCGATGATGGCCTGTGCACGTTCCTTCGGGCTCTTGCCGCGCAGGTCGGCCACACCCTGCTCCGTGACGATGATGTTCACGTCGTGTTCCGAGTGGTCGTGGTGAGACACCATGGGCACGATGGCGCTGATGCGGCCCTCCTTGGTGACTGACGGGCAGGTGAAGATGGAAATGTAGGCATTGCGCGTGAAGTCGCCGCTGCCGCCGATGCCGTTCATCATCTTCGTGCCGCCGATGTGGGTGGAGTTGACGTTGCCATAGATGTCGGCCTCAATGGCAGTGTTGATGGAGATGATGCCGAGCCGGCGCACAATTTCCGGGCTGTTGGATATCTCCGAGGGGCGGAGCACCAGCTTGTCGCCGAAGAACTTCATGTCGTTGTACACCTCGTTGAGGCAGTCGTTGGTCACTGTGAGCGAGCAGCCCGAAGCAAACTTCACACGGCCGTCGCGGATAAGGCCGATGACGGCGTTCTGGATGACCTCAGTGTAGATGTTGAAGGCGGGGATGGCGGTACTGTGTCCCAGGGCGCCCAGTACGGCATTGGCAATGTTACCCACGCCCGACTGCAAGGGCAGGAAGGTGCTGGGGATAATGCCACGCTTCATGTCCGACACGAGGAAGTCGGCCACGTTGCGCCCTATCTGGTCGGTCACGGGGTCGGCAGCCGAGAAGGCGCGTGCCTCGTCGGGCCAGTTGGTCTCTACCACGCCCACAATCTTCTTGGGGTCTACCTGTATGTAGGGCGTGCCGATGCGGTCGCTGGGCTGGTAGATGGGAATCTCGCGGCGGTAAGGCGGGTCGAGGGGCTCGTACACATCGTGCAGGCCCATGGCTGCCTTGCTGTGTGCAGCGTTCAGCTCCACGATGATGTGCTTTGCCAGCCGGCACACGGTGGGGGCGATGCCTCCGGCGGCGGTGAGGTAAATCTTGCCGTCGTCGGTCACCTCGCAGGCCTCGATGATGGCCACGTCCACCTGGCCCATGAAGCCGTAGCGCAGTTCCTGTGCCATTTGCGAGAGGTGGATGTCGTTGTAGGCAATCTCGCCGTTGTTCACTGCCATGCGGAAGTCCTTGTTGGTGGTATAGGGTGCGCGGTAGCGTATGGCCTTGGCGCGGGTCAGCACGCCGTCGCACGATTCGCCCGTCGAGGCTCCCGTGAAGATTCCTACCTGGAAGGGATTCCCTTTGGCGTGTTCTGCTTCTGCTATCTTTGCCAGTTCGGCGGTAACGGCTTTGGCCGTGCCGGCGGGGGTAAATCCGCTCAGGCCGATGTTGTAGCCGTGCTTGATGAGGCTGGCAGCTTCTGCTGCCGAAATGCGGTTGAATGACATAGTAATGTTATTTGTTATATAGTTGTTAGTTATACAGTTGCCGGATGCCGGTAAGCGCGTTGCGGCTCAATCATATTTGCGCCTTAGTATTTCGCCCCACACGATGGCTTTCCTTGCGTCTTCCGCCGAACGGATGGCATACTCCGTGTCGGCAGTCTCCGCGGCCGGTGGCGCGGGGGGAGTTGTTCCCGCCGGTGCCGGCCTGGCGTTGCGGTGTGCCTTTTTCGGTGTTGCCTTCGCGGGCTCGTAGTGGGGTATGAACGGCTCGCTGTCGGGCACGGCACGGCGGTGCGGCACAGGGCTGCCGGCCTCCATTACCTCGGGCGCGGGAGGCATGCCGGTGGGGGCGGCGGTAGTGTTTTTCTGCTGCGCCTCCTTTTTGTATTGCCTGACGATGCCTATGGCAATGACGGCGGCAATCACCAAAAATTTCAGTACATCTTCCATAGTTACGTTATTTCCGCCCAAAGTTAAGGATAAAATCCGTGTTCTCCATGCTTTTCCCGAAAAAGACGCAAGGGGAGACATAAAAAAAGGGCAGCTTCACAGCTCCCCTTCATTGTTTTTAACCTAAACCTTAACTATGAAAAAATCTAATGTTTCTTTCACCCGCAAAATTCTGAAAATATTTTCGGACAGGCAATTAAGGATATGAAAAAAATATATATGTTAACCTTTTTTATACAAACAAGCCGTTTGTCCCACGTCCTTCGCCCGGGTAAAAGGAAACCGGTGTGGGCAACCGCCTTTTCAGCGGGAAACGGTTTTACACTTTGCTGCATTTTTCCAGCCCTTTTATACTGTTTTTCGCCGTACCTTGTCCGTATTTCCTACGCTCCACCTCCGACCCTATACGCCCATGTTTTATCGGACTTGTGTCGGACTTGTCTCGGAGGAGAGTCGGAGGTGGTACATAGCAGGTGCGGATTATCTTTGTTAATGTATTGATTCAAAAGTAGATATGTGCGATTCTTGGTGCTGTTTTTGTAAGAAAATGAGAATGGCTGATATTTTTCGTGTAAGGATTTGTGCTTTTACGGGGAGGGGAAGTGGGGAAAAGAAATGTATTTACAAATGGGGTACTGGGGCGTGTGTCGGTAGCTATGTCGTGAAGCCTGTGGCGGGCATCATATAATAGAAAAGAAGGGATTTCTACGTATATCCTGCTATCCGTTTCAAATGATATGAATAAAGAAGAGCAATCAAGACAGAAATTACTGAAAAATGCCTACCTTTGCAACAATTATAAAGATGAGATATTGTGGCATTAGAAATTAAAGCAATTCCCACGCTGAGAGGAAAGGAAGCCGAGCGTTTCGTAAAAGCGGCAGACAAGGCTTACCAGAATAAGGGAAAAACGGATTTCATCAAGCAGGTGAAGATAGCCCGTGCCATATTGAAAAAAGCCAATATGCTGTAAGCATGGGATTTCTGTTGGACAAGTGCAGTTTCTCACCTTTGAACGAGGAAGTCATTGCGGAATGTCGCCCTTTCTCGTGTGGAAACACAGATTTGGACGAGTTCTTCCAACATGACGCTCCGCTTTATAGTAAGCAGATGTTGGGGAAAGCTATTGTTTCAGGTTGGACGAGGATTTGTCTGTCATTGTCTGTGCTTTCACGCTTTCCAACGACAGTATTCGTGTAGATATGTTGCCGAATAGCAGGGAAAAGAAAGTGCAGAAGAACATCCCACATTCCAAACAGATGCGCCGCTATCCGGGTGTGTTGATAGGACGGTTGGGCATCAACGTGAACTTTGCCCATCGTGGCATTGGTAGCGAACTGATGGAGTTTATCAAGTCATGCTTTGAAAAGCATGTTATGTGTTTGTTGTTTGGCTACATGCTTTTCTGCATGTTATGAAGATGAAGGTTGGGAACAATATTCTGTTCCCGATATTGTATCTGTCGATATGTCTGTCGACGAGATGAAGTACCAATTTGCATCAGGGTTGGCGAAAATGTTGAGGGATAGCCCAGAGGCAAGAGAAGTAATTTGTCTTTTATTGGAAGAAAATTGCCTATATTGACTATCTTTGTAGCGGGGTTTCCGGAATTGGGCTTATATCCGCACTATGGTATACAGCTTGGTATCGTATTTATATTGCTCCAGCTCTTATAGAATAAAAATATGAAGAATCTGTTTACTTTATTCTTGACTATAGTCATTCTGCTGGCCTGCCACGCCTGCTAGCAGGAGGATGAAGACCGATGGCCGCCGGATGATAAACGTATTTTGGAGGTCTTTGTGTATTATCGGCAAGGTAATGAGATGCGTGTGGATTATGGCGCGAAGATTTATTTGTATTATGATTGCGATGGCTTGTATAATCTGATAGATTTTGATGAGTACCAAGGGAATGGCGTGCTGATAAAGGATGGTAAGCCGATTACTCCGTTTTGCACACACGTCTTGGACAATGATGGTTTTACGACATTGGTAGATAAAGGCAGGACAGTTTCTATCTTGGTAGAAAGTGCGGTACAGGATAGAATTACTTGGATGGCTTTCCCATGGGGTGGAAGAGATACTCCCATTAAGTTTACCTGGATACTTAATGAGGAAATGTAAATGTAGTGGTAGCCCATGCTATATTTTCCCCAGTCAGGAAATTATTTTTTCCTAACTGGGGAATTTTTATGGCCTGACTGAGAGAAAATAGCGAGGTATCAGCCTGCGACCTCTTCCCCCTTCAGTGTGGCGGAGGTGGCGTCGGTAATGCGCACCGTCACCAGGTCGCCTACGCGGTGGGTACCGCGGTCGAATACTACCACGCGGTTCTGCTCCGTGCGGCCGAAGAGCTGGTCGTGGCTGCGCTTGCTGGTGCC
>CALUIF010000139.1 GCA_944320635.1 uncultured Bacteroides sp.
TGACAGAAAAATATCTGTCTTGATTCGTAAATCCACTATAACCATATAGCCCTAAGCCCAAAGACTCTGCCGTGACAAGTGTACACGTATAAGCCACTTCCAGCCATGGAAAGATGGTTACATTCAAAAAGTAATTGGCCGTATGGTAGTACCAATGAGGAGGAGTGATCTCCTTGTTCAAAAAGTTACCACCAATCATCACCGTCTTGTCCCGCTGCATTTCTGCCGAAGGCGCATAGAGCAGACCAGTGGTACCATACGTCAATTGAGCAGAAAGCAAGAGAGGGAAGCATAAAGCCAAAGCGAGTAAGAATACCTTCTTCCACATTACCCCAAACCTTCTCTTAACTTTCTTCAATTGCAAATTTGTCAAATAACGCTTCTACTCCAAAATTACATTTCCGGAGTCAAGATACCGCCACCTGCGTTCAAGCTACCATCTGCACCGTGGCCGTGACCATGACTATGAGTAAAGTTATGATTCAACTGCACATCATAGCTGAATTGATAACCGGCAACGCCCTTCACTGTAACTGTAGCTGTTTCGTCAGCTGTAGTAAAGGTGTAAACCAATGTATCAATATCATAAGTCCAAGTTACAGAAGTCAAGCAATTCCACGGAGCCAAGCTAATGGTACGGGTCTCTGCTACATACTTCAAATTGCCATAAACGCCGATATTCTCACCCAGATATTGATTGATATATTCAGTCAATTCAGCAGAAGCAGAAATCTCACCTTGAACGGCATAACCTCTAACGACATTAAATGTTCTTTCAAATTCTGCACTATTATCATCTGCAGTCAAATCCAAACCAATATTTTCATCATCATCAGGCGTCAAAACTTTATCTTCCTTAGCAGAAGTCTTCGACAGAACCACATCTACATCCAAATCAGAAGGATTCTTAGTCATAGCGACATCAACGACAGCTGTATAAGTTTCGCCATTACCTACTGTCGGAATATTGATGGTACGAGTTACATCTTGGTAACCTTCCATCGTCACCGTCACAGTTTTATTATCACCTGCAGTAGTTTTGATAGAATAGTTACCTCCTACAGCTGTAACAGTTGTACCATCTACACTAACGGTAGCATCCAAAGCTTCACCCGTTTCAACATCACTCACTGTACCGGCTACATAATACACCGGATCCGGAGCCACATACGGTTTATTTACATCACCGTCTTCAGAATCATAGCAGCCAGTAAACATAGTACCTACTGCCAACATAGCTAATGCCAACTTGGCATTCAGCCCGAAAATTTTACTTTTCATATTCATCTCATTAAAAATTAATAATTTAACAATTCAGACTTTATAAAATAGGGATTAAGACTATTCTCTTGGGCAATGGTATTTCCTAACATTGCGCTATAAGATTTACCATAATATTGCTCGTTACCGGCATTATATGCCATCCCGAACGAACGGGAGGGCAACACACGCGGAATATAGCCTTTCCTTTTATACTTATATGGAGGCAGGTTTATTTGAAAACGGAAACCACCGTTATACCCCTTATTGCCGGCATACTGCACTTTCATGCCATAAAAGCCAATGGATACATAACGGAAATTGCGCGTCATCTCAAACCGGACTCCTTTTTCACCCAGCAAATACTGTTCCAATTTCAATTTGAACTGCGTATTATACTGTGGCCAATAGAAGCCGCCCCCCAATGTCCACGTCAGTCTTTTCAAAGGACTCACTTTCCAACGCCAGTTCACGAACCGAGAACGCCCCGTATACCCGATGCGTCCTTCAACCGAGAACCGCTCGTCTTTAAAATAATGCACCGCGCTCAAATCCCCCCCCCAACGACGGTTGGTAAATGAGCCGACAGCTGCTGTCAAAAATACCCTTCCCGGCAGACGTACCTGCTGGAAAAGCCCTATATAACCTTGGCGCACCTGAGCATACGACGGACCGAAGTCATTATAAATCGGGATTATGACCTGTGCATTCAACTTTGCCCCCTTCCATAAAGATACCTCAATAGTAGGATCCAAATTGAACAGCACCGTGTAAATCTGCGTTATAACCAAATTCTGCATCGATAACTCCGGATACACCACGATGTCCACCTTAAACAAAGAACTATTTTTCTTCTTCGCCTTACGAGCCAGCTTCCAAGCATCGCCCAAGTCATAGCTGACGTCCCAATCGCGTCTGTTCACAACTTCCAAGCTATCGCCTTCAGCCGGACGGTAAGTAAGAGAAATCTGAGGCACATTATTATCGAGAACAATAATACGACATTGTTTTTCCTGTGGCATTCCTATTTTCTGAATTACATCCACAGCCTTACCAATGCCAACACCTTGCAACCGATAAGCAGAATTCTGCAATACGTACACACGCTCATTGCCGTCTTCTGTCCAGCCGACATTTTCAAATCCCATCTCCACCAATGCATCAACCGCCTCCTCGCCTGTTTGCGTCTGTGCAGCCATTTCCATGGATAACAAGCTATACAAAAAAAACATCAACAATGTCATTTTTGTCTTCACAATCAGGCATTCACTCATGTCGGACTTCTTTTATACCTCACTTTTCTGTGTACTTTTGCACCTTTTTCGATACAAAATACGTTGCAAAAATAGACACTTTTTTAATAATGCCAAAAAAATAGTCAGAAAAAAACAAAAGAATTAGACCTTAATATACCAACTCCACATTATCCACCCAAAAAGAATTGCCCGGCGACCCTATGTAAGCCCCTCCGTGACTGGATGTAAACTGCAATTGCAAGTGGGTTGGAGTCTCATCAGCCGTGCCCCATCCTATTTCTTTGATGGGCACACTTTCGCTCTTGCTATTAACGGCATAACGTTCTTGCACCTGCAAGCGCATCATGTCCGGCCTATAATCCGGGTGTTTGGTAATGTCACCATACAAAAGGGTAAACGTAGCCCCATTTTGCCACTCACTAATCGTGCGGTCAAAGCGCACCACCATTGTGGCAATACGTTTTGCGTAAATATTCCCGTCCGCGTCTTCCCACCGTTTCTGCAAAAACAGGTTGACTTCCGGATAATCCCTACCCTCTACATCTTTAATACGGCTGAAGCCCGTAGCACGGATACGGTTTTCACGATCCGCCATTCGTATCTTGTAATCGAAACGTATCGCCTTTGGCTTACGGGTAAAAGGAATACCGGTGTCGAGTTTCCGCATAGGGTTCTTGGTGCCCGTAATGGGTTCATGCATTTCACCCAGAAAAACCGAGCCTGCCGCAAGAACTGTGATATTGATGAAGCCCAACGCCTTTACACTCTCCATACGGGTATCCAAGCGGGCACAATAACCATCACCACGCTTTTCGGGAAAAACAGACGTATTGGTCTTCGTTATTCCGGCCACACGTGCCATGACATTGGAAGACGCCCACGGCGAACCGCCCATGTTCTCGTATGCCTCATTATTTGCAATCGTCATGGTAGGACCTATGGCATAAACATGCTTCGTCTCTCCGCCGATAATGGCCGATTCTTCAATCTGCCGGTCTATCCATTGGTCCATATCCCCGAAAGGCACAGGTTCTACACGCTCTTGCGCCTGTATTATCCCGCCATACAACAGGACAATAACCATGCACACCATAAATTTCATTTTACTATCCATCTGTTTATTCTTATTTTTTCCCGATTAGGAAATAAATCTTTCCTTACTAAGAAATATTTATCACCCAACTGGGGGAAATATAATCAAAGCTCATACTTCCATTGCTCCAATGCAAAGCCCCAATTTTCCTGAACTAATTGCACCGTACGGTCATCATATTTATACTTATTCTTTTTATAACCTTTCTTGCCACCGATGTATTTTTCGATAGCCGCATGGGCTTCGGAAAAACCGGGCAACGACAAGGCCTGATAAATATGTTCCGTCATCCCCATAGCATCGGCCTCAAAATCCTCAAATTTCACTTCTATCAAATTCCCGGCAGGAATGCATGCCTTGTCAGCTTCATACTTATGGTATAACTTCGCATAAATCGACAGGATGTTTTGCTCCAATTGCTCATTAGAAATATCTTGCAGCTTCAATGGCTGAATGGTATTGGTAAAGAAACTGCGCGTACTCTCAAACACAGTATAAGGGTTTCGCATCAGATAAATAAACTTGGCATTGGGAAACATCTTCACCAGCTCTTTAACCCGTCCGGTATGAGGAGGATTCTTGCTGAGAAACTGCGTTCCCTTCGTATTCCAAAGCGAAATCTTTATCAACTTGACAAACGTTTCCTCAAATACCTTCAATTCTTCCGGCGCAATGCCGTCAAACAACAGATACTTATCCGCATACTCCTGCATATATTTAGGCAAGAACCAAAAATTATAATAAGTATAAGGCATCATATTGGCCAAAGCGAATTCTTCCTCCTGAGGCAAATCTACGGCCAACTCCATGTTATCGGTAGGCCGCTTGTCGGGCATCAGCCAGCTCATGTTTTTCTTGAAAAAAGGCTGCCCCCACATCATCAGGTGAGGAAACACGGTTTGATACGTCGTATTATAACCAAAATGCTTATCGCACGAAAAAACATTATGTACAAATGTCGTCCCACTCCGCCAATGTCCCAAAATGAACAAAGGATCATGTTCCAAAGGCCTGCCTGCCAACCGCTTTTCATACCGCCGGTCCTGAATGGAAGCCAAAGGCGAAAGCAGGCGGCACACAGCCTTCGTCAAGCGATATTTGCCCTTGTAAGCCGCATCAATCTCACGCCCCTTGGTAATGGCCTGAAAAGTCTTCCAATCGGCCCCCACCAAGGTATTGATAGGTAGTTTGTTGAATTCGAGTAGTCCCATATATACCTCTGTTTATTCTACGATTTTTACTTCTATCCCCTGTCGTTCCAAGTCTTTCACTACCTTCCTGATGGCATCGTAATGTTCAGAAGCAATGCCAAGTTTAGACAAGTGGATCACCGGCAAGTCTTCAGACAGGTGCATGTCTTTATCCTCCACCGGATTTATAATCATACCTACTGCACTGGTATTGTTGGTAATAGGGTCAATTAATATAAACGAACCGCAAGCCTTGTTTTTCTGATACGGGTCAAAAAACATCTCTTTGGCCGTAGTCATCACCACACGGGCTATCTGGTTCAACTGCAAAGGCAAGGTTTCTTTGGATAGTTTACCGTTTTCCAAAGACAGATGCTCCATAGTGTTGACATCCACTTTATACTTAATGGTGTCAATATGCGTACGGCTCAAATTGGTAGTTTGCTTGATAAAGAAAGACTTATTGGCATCCATCGGTTCCTCATCCATCCACACCATCATGGCCTCAAAATTTCTCCCGACACAAGGCAAGTTGTCCGGATGTACCAACATTTCTCCACGTGAAACGTCGATTTCATCTTCCAACGTCAACGTCACGGATTGGGGCGGGAAAGCATAGTCTAACTCTCCATCATACGTCACAATACTCTTGATGTGCGACTTCTTGCCCGAAGGCAAAGCCACGATCTCATCGCCCTTGCGCACTACTCCCGAAGCCACCTTGCCGCAAAAACCACGGAAGTCAAGATTAGGTCTCAGCACATATTGTACCGGGAAACGGAAATCTTTCAGATTGTGGTCATTGCCAATGTGCACCGTTTCCAGAAAATCGAGCAAGGCAGGACCGCTGTACCAAGGCGTACGCTCCGACTTCTCCACCACATTATCACCATCCAGTGCAGAAAGCGGGATACAAGTCACGTCGGGAATTCCCAACGGCTCGACAAACTGCTTGTAAGCTGTCACTATTTCATTAAAGCGCGTTTCAGAAAAATCCACCAAATCCATCTTGTTGACAGCCAAAACCACATGCTTGATGCCCAACAAAGAGACAAGGAAAGTATGGCGGCGGGTCTGGGTGATTACTCCCAAACGGGCATCGACCAAAATCACTGCCAAATTGGCAGTAGAACCGCCCGTAATCATATTGCGGGTATATTGCTCGTGTCCCGGCGTATCGGCTATGATAAACTTACGTTTGTTGGTAGAAAAATAACGGTAAGCCACATCAATGGTAATGCCCTGTTCGCGCTCAGCCTTCAAACCGTCGAGCAGCAGGGCATAGTCAATATGGTCGCCCGCATTCCCCATACGTTTGCTGTCGCGCTCCAACGCATCCAACTGGTCTTCGTATATCTTCTTACTATCATACAACAACCGACCGATAAGCGTGGATTTTCCATCGTCCACGCTCCCTGCAGTCAAGAAACGCAGAAGGTCTTTCTTCTCATCCCTGTCCAGAAAAGCCTTTATATCTAACTTATTCTCCATAACTGTTTCCCTTCTTAATCTTTCGTTCGTCATTAAAAATAGCCCTCACGCTTTTTTTGCTCCATGCTGGCTTCCTGGTCAAAGTCTATCACACGGGTAGTACGTTCGCTCTTAGTAGTAGTCATCATCTCCTCCACAATTTTCTCAATAGTATCGGCCTCGCTCTCTATGGCACCAGTCAGCGGCCAGCAACCCAACGTACGGAAACGGATTTTTTTCATCTGAATTTTATCGCGATACTGTTCCGGCAAGCGGTCGTCATCGGGCATAATCAGGTTGCCGTCTATCTCTACGCACGGACGTTCCTTTGCAAAGTACAAGGGTACAATAGGAATGTTTTCCAAGCGGATGTATTGCCAGATGTCCAGTTCTGTCCAATTACTCAACGGGAATACCCGGATACTCTCCCCTTTATGGATGCGGGCATTGTAAATGTCCCACAACTCCGGACGCTGGTTCTTGGGATCCCATTGGTGAAAACGGTCGCGGAAAGAAAATATGCGCTCCTTGGCACGCGACTTTTCTTCATCACGGCGAGCTCCTCCAAAGGCTGCATCAAACTTATACTTATCCAGCGCATGAAGCAAAGCTTGCGTCTTCATCAAGTCGGTATGCACCTTGCTGCCGTGGGTAAATGGTCCCACTCCTGCACGGAACGCCTCCATATTACTTTCCACAATAAGGTTCCAGCCATACTTCTTGGCATACTCGTCACGGAACTGTATCATTTCCTTGAACTTCCATTTCGAGTCAATGTGCATCAACGGGAAAGGAACCTTGCCTGGATAAAAGGCTTTCTCAGCCAAACGCACCATCACCGACGAATCCTTTCCGATGCTATACAGCATCACAGGGTTCTCAAACTCTGCAGCCACTTCACGGATAATGTGAATGGACTCTGCTTCAAGTTCCTTCAAGTGGCTCAATTTATATTCTTCTTTCATAACCGTAACTATTTCTTTTGAATTTTAGGAAGTATAAGTTCCAGCAGTCTGGCCACAGATTCTTCCACACTCAGTGTCGAAGTGTCCAGTGTCAAAGCCGGGTGCAAAGGCTCCTCAAAAGGAGCCGAAATGCCGGTAAAGTTCTTAATCTCTCCCCTGCGGGCCTTGGCATAAAGCCCTTTCACATCCCGACGCTCACATTCTTCAAGGGGCGTACTGACATACACCTCAAAAAAATCATCTTTCCCGATGATTTCCGCCGCCATCTCGCGGATATCATTGCTCGGGCTGATAAAAGCCGCAATGGTCACAATGCCCGTATCCACAAACAACTTGGACACTTCGGCTATACGACGGATATTTTCCACCCGGTCAGCCGCCGAAAACCCCAAGTTGTTATTAATGCCACAACGGATGTTGTCGCCATCCAATATGCGGCAAAGGATGCCCCTCCCATGCAATTCGCGCTCCAAGGCGATGGCCACGGTGCTCTTTCCCGAACCGCTCAAGCCGGTAAACCACACCATCAGCCCGTGTTGATGCAAAAGTTCCTCCTTGTCCCGCCGCGACAACATACGGTCGCTGATGGGGTAAATATGTCTTTCCTCGTTGTTCTCCATATTTCAATGAACGTTTTTATTTATCCGGCACCCTTATGCCGCCATGGTCTGGAAAGGCCAAATCAATGGAATCAGCACAATGGATACTATCATTACAATCAAATCCAAAGGCAAACCGATACGCACAAAATCCATGAACTTATAGTTTCCGGAACCCTGCACTATCAGGTTTGTCTGATAGCCGATAGGAGTGGCAAAACCTGCCGATGCCGCAATGCAGATGGCAATGAAAAACGGCATAGGGTCGACTCCAAACTCAGCCGCCGTTTCCAACGCCAGCGGAAAAGCCAGTGCCGCCGCCGCATTGTTTGTCACCAACTCCGTAATGACGAGCGTCACCACATACAGTAAAGCGAGCGCCCCCCATGCCCCCAGCGAACCGGACACACTCTTGATGAAACCGGCTATCAAAGCCGCCAGCCCGGACTCCTCCATAGCCGCACTGATGGCAAAGGCACAGGCAATGGTAATCAGGATATCCCAACTGATATACTTGGTGTACTTCTTAGGCGGGAACATCTTAAGCCAAGCCATAACCACTGCCGTTACCGAAGCGAAGAAAAACATATCGAACTTCATGCCCGGAAAACGCTCCTGCATAAAGGGAAGTTCACCTATTGTAGCCCCCACAATCATAATGACAAGCAAGGCGAGAGCCGTCCATTTCTTCCACTCCGGCACCCGCCGGGTAGGTATTTCCTGTCCGTTAGTCATCATCAAGAAGACCGACGAATCGCCCCACGTACGGGTAAAAGCCTCGTCAGCCAAAAGCACCAGCGTATCACCTTCATGCAAAGTCACTTCGCCCAAATCTCCGGTAATAACCTGGCCTCCCTGGCGGATTTCCTTTATCTCGGCACCATAACGCCGCTTAAAGTCGAAATACTTCAGCTTACGTTTCAACCCCGGGAAGCGGGAGCCTAACACGACCTCCACAATATGCCCGCCTTTTTCTTCAACAGCTTCAGCTTCTTCCTCCTCAAAGCTGTCGGGACGCTCCTCCGGAAGCAACTTCTTGGATGCCAAAATGATGTAAGCCAAGCCTACCACCGTGATAGGAATGCCTATAAAAGCCAGGTCGAACATCTTCAAGCCCGGAAGACCGCGATCAATCATCATGCCATGCACCACCAGGTTGGTCGAAGTCCCTATCAGCGTGCAAAGTCCGCCAAGAATAGTGGCGTAAGACAACGGAATCAAAAACTTAGTAGCCGGAAGCCCTATCTTTTTAGCCCAATTCTTCAAAATAGGGGCAAAAATGACTACGACCGGCGTATTGTTCAGAAAGGCCGAAAACGAACTGATGACCGGCAACACGCGAAGTTGCGCACGCGAAACGCTTGTCTCCTTGTCGGGCAACAACTTTTTCAGGATAGAAGACAAGGCCCCGCTTTGACGGATGCCTTCGCTCACCAGAAAAAGCAATGCCACAGTAATCATACCACGGTTACTGAAACCGGCAACCATCTGTTTGGGGGTAATAATACCTGCCACCATGAACAGCACTACCAACGACAACAGCACAATGCCGGGACGCATCTTGTCCAATATAAGGGCTACCAGCATCCCTATCAGCCCCAGCAGTACGAAGATTATTTCAAAATTCATCTTTCCTATCTGTTAAATATCCATTCCTTACTCCCGCACTTTATCTCCACATCCGGCTACAATAAACCAAGGGTTGTGCAAGTCTTCCTTATTATACACTAGCGGCGACGAAAAGTCAGTATGCCACACCTCGCAGCCTGCCGCCCGGGCAATGGCATGCCCCGCAGCCGTATCCCACTCCATGGTAGGAGCAAAGCGCGGATAGATGTCCGCTTTCCCCTCGGCCACCAGGCATATTTTGAGCGAGCTGCCCTTCGACACCAGTTGCACGTGGCCGTGCCGCTGCCTCAATATCTCGATAAAGTCCTCTGTTTCAGGTGTCAGATGAGAACGGGAAGCCACTACTACATACGCATCGCGCCCTTCCCACAAAGGCAGCCGTCCGGCCTGAGCTACCAGCTCGTCCCACGTCCACGGGTTCTCCTCGCGCAAGGAGATGGAAGCTGCCTTATACGCCCCCTCGCCTTCCAGGGCAAAGTATAATTCACGTTTCACCGGTATATATATCACCCCCATGACAGGGACAGCATGATGCACCAAAGCGATGTTGACCGTAAATTCCCCATTCCGTTTGATAAACTCCTTGGTACCATCCAACGGGTCGACAATCCAAAGCGTCTCCCACTGCCTGCGCTCGGTATAAGGCAAATGCTTCCCTTCTTCGCTAAGTACAGGGAAAGGCGTATCGGCCAGGCAGGCACAAATGGCCTCATGGGCTTTACGGTCGGCTACTGTCAAAGGAGAATGGTCGGCCTTCTGCTCCACCTGGAAGTCGGAAGCCGGGTCTTCATAAATGGAAAGAATCACCTTGCCGGCCCGTAATGCCGCTTCTACGGCAACTTGAATATATTGATGTTCCATGCTGTTCGTCATATACATATCAAAATTACAAGGCGCAAAAATAAAAACTTTTTCTTTCCCAAAAGTTTCCCATTCGGCACAAAAAGTTGTCCACAACGTTTTTTTGTCGGGCACTTATGTCATGGAAAAAAGAATAGAAAGGCATACCCGCATGCCTCATGCATTTTTGCCTTGCAACCGCAGACAACGCGGCAGGGAATAGCACACCGCTATGCCATACCCACCCGACCACGTTGTTTGCGGATAAAAAAAGACTGTTTACTTAATGCGGTAGAGCAACCACGCCTTCTGGAAATCTGCATTTTCCGAATAGCGTGCCTTGAAAGCATCGCGTGCCTGCTCTGCAGAAGCACGGTCGTCAAACGAGCTTACAATGACACGGAAGGTGTTGACCTCATCATTCCTTACCACCAAGGCAGGGTAACCGTCTGCTTCCAGGCGGGCTTTCACGCCATCGGCATTAGCTTTTACGCCGAAGCTGCCACACACCACACTATAATTTTTCAAGCCGCTCTCTTCGCCTGTCACCACCGTCACTTTTTCTTCACGCACGGGGGCCGACACGCTTTCCACCACACGGGCTGTCTCCACCGGAGCAGCCACCACAGGTGTCGAGCTTACCGGCGTTGTGTCCTCTGCCGGCGTGGCAGTCTGAGCTTCCGCCAATTCTTTTTGTTTAGCCTTTTCGTACGCTTTCTTATAAGCACTTTCGCTCGATTTGCACGAAGAGAATGACAAGGCTACACACAAGCCCAATCCTAATACAGCTAACTTTTTCATCTCAATGTTCTCTTTTTTCATTAATTACTTAGATTTTTCCATTTCATTCCCCATCCCGGCAAGCCTTCTCCACACAGGCAAAATTCTTGCTTTCGGAGGTTTCATGCGGCAAAATAATAGAAATTTTACCACCTAACAAAACAATCCAAGAGAAAAACCGCCTTATCGACCTCAAATAATTACATAACACATACCTATGCATACCGCCACGATACCTCACGGCAAACCGCTCACTACCCGCCCCGCTTCCGAAACGTATTTGCTCCGCTCCACCTCCGCTCATGCTCCGCTTCTATAGGAGCGGAGGAGAAGCGGAGCAAAAGCATGGAAGGTGCGGGCCGGAATGCACCCAATATTGTTCCGGAAACGAAAAAAGATGGCGAAGAGTGAGGTTTTCTCAAAATATTTCGTTAACTTTGTGCTATCGACAAACTTTTAATACAGAAAGGAGATACATTATGAAAGCATTGAACGTACTGGCCGCCTTCTTGGGCGGCGCGGCAGTAGGCGCAGCCATCGGCATTTTGTTTGCCCCCGAAAAAGGCGAGGACACCCGCAACCGGATTGCGGAAGCACTACGCAAAAAAGGTATCCGCCTGAACAGGCGTGAGATGGATGAACTGGTAGATGAAATCGCTTCTGAAATAAAGAGCGAGGCAGCCGAATAAACCGGTATAAGAAAAACAGAGCCATCATGTTTGCCGACGACAAAAGCATAGAAAGCCTGCGACAACTGTTCTTCGAGCTCAAGACATACTTGAAACTGCAGAAGGACTACACACGGCTGGAGGTGACCGAAAAGCTGTCCATACTGCTTTCCACCCTCATCGTAGTGTTGCTGGCCGTCATTTTGGGCATGATGGCCCTGTTTTACATCTCCTTCATGCTGGTCTACCTGCTGGCACCGGTGCTGGGCAGCCTTTTGGCAGGATTCGGACTCATCGCAGCCTTCCACGTGCTGCTTATCTTCCTGCTGCTGGCCTTCCGCAAGCAGCTGATTGTAAATCCCATGGTAAGGTTCATTGCCGGGCTGTTCCTGACAAAGCCTACCGCCAACGACACGCCCCATGAACACCCCGGACAGAAATAGCCCCCTGACACTGGAAGACATCAGCCGCCGGAAAGCGGAGCTGCTGGTGCAGATAAGACAGCATCAGCAAGAGATGGGTCGGCTTGGCAAGCAGCTGACGGCTCCTTTACGTCCGGCCGCCAACAGGGGAAACTCCATTGTGCGGGCGTTCAACACAAGCCTGGCTGTTATCGACGGAATAAAAACGGGCATTAAGCTGATGCGAAGTTTCAGGAATGCATTCGGAAAAAGATACCGGTAAAGGGCTACAGCAAAGGGAATAATATTTCAGCCGCAAAGACCACAGACAACACAGATTTTCCAAAGGGCTTCGTCCATGTATTATGTGCGAAGAAAGAAAATAATCTGCGTTGTCCGTGGCCTTTGCGGCTGAAAAAGCTCTTACCCCCACACGCCTTGTGCGCGGGGAAGTGACGTGCCGCCTATACGTAGGTTTCGAGCAACTTTACGTGCGTTTCCGGCAAGATGGTGACCTCCTGCGTAGTGGCGGGGAACAACACCGTTTCACCGGCACGCAAAGACACCTCATTCTTGGCATCGTCCAGCAGGCGGCAGGCTCCCTCCACACAGATGAAGACGACAAAGGAGTCGAGCTCCGAATAGTCGCAGGTGATTTCTTCCGTCATGTCGTAGACCGATGTGGTAAAATAAGGGCACGCCACCAGTTCCACAGGTTCGTTGGGTACCGGCTCGTAAAGGGTGCGGAAATCATCCTCCACATCTTCGTAATTGATGGCATCCACCGCCTGGCTGACGTGCAGTTCGCGCAACTTGCCGTCCTTATCCCTGCGGTTGTAGTCGAAGATACGGTAGGTGATGTCCGACGTCTGCTGTATTTCGGCCACAAAAACGCCGGCACCAATGCCGTGCACCCGCCCGGCAGGCACATAGAACACATCGCCCGGCTTTACAGCACATGCCTGCAAGACTTCGGCAAAGGTGCCGTCGGCCACACGTTCCTTGTATTCTTTCGGGGTGATTTCCTGTGAGAAACCGGAAATGAGTTTGGCACCCGGCTCGGCAGAGACTACGTACCACATCTCGTTTTTACCGAAACTGTTGTGGCGCTTCCTTGCCAACTCGTCGCCCGGATGTACCTGGATGGACAAATCCTGCTTCGCATCGATAAACTTAATGAGCAGCGGGAACTTGTCGCCAAAACGGGCATAGTTGGCTTCGCCGACCAACTCGTCTTTATACTTCCGCACCATTTCGGGCAAAGTCATGCCTTTACAAGCTCCGTTGGCAACGACAGACTCGCTGCCTTCCACAGCCGATACTTCCCAGCTTTCACCTACGTTGGGGAGGTCTTCATTCAAATGTTTAAATGGGATAATTTTGTCACCTCCCCAAAGCGTTTGCTTCAAGACAGGCTCAAATTTCAGAGGATACATTGGTTGTTTGCTTAAAATAAAACTTTTGGTTAATGATTTGATTTATAGAATGTGGGCGCAAACATACGAAAAATATCCGTTGAAACGCCCTCTACCAAACGCTAAACTTTCCTAATTCTTTCCCCACATTTCCACGCATTTACTTGGGGATACAAAAGAAAATCTTTTTATTTGCATAAAAATAAAATAATACCACAACATGACGAACACTCCATTTACAGCTAATAATTTGTCAGGATTGGACAGAAAGGATTTTCAAAAGGATATAAACCAGAAAGAAACTGACCTGTTTATCCTTAAAAACAAATTGGGAATGGAAGTGGCAGCAACGAACTACGGATGCGCGCTGCTCTCCATTATGGTGCCCGACAGAAAGGGGACATACAGCAATGTGGTTTTGGGGCACGACAGCATCGACCACGTCATCAACAGCCCGGAACCGTTCTTAAGCACCATCATCGGGCGCTACGGCAACCGCATAGCCAAAGGGAAATTCACCCTGTACGGAGAAGAACACCAACTGGCCATCAACAACGGCCCGAACGCACTGCACGGAGGCCCTACAGGTTTCCACGCACGGGTATGGGACGCCACCCAGCCTGATGCTGGCACGGTGGTATTCAGATACCTGTCGGCCGACGGTGAAGAAGGCTTTCCGGGAAACTTGCGGGTGAAAGTGACTTACCGACTTGACAATGAAGTCAATGCGCTTATCATAGAGTATAAAGCCACTACAGACAAGGCAACCATTGTAAACCTCACGAGCCACGGGTTCTTCAACCTGAGAGGCATAGCCAACCCCACCCCTACCGTATTGGACAACATTGTCTCTATCAATGCAGACTATTACATCCCCATTGACGAGACCTCCATACCAACGGGCGAAATTCTGAAAGTGGAAGGCACGCCGATGGATTTGCGTACTCCGCATGCCATAGGCCAAGACATTGATGCCCCCTTCCAACAACTGAAATATGGGACAGGCTACGACCACTGCTATGTGTTGAACAAAACGGAAAGCGGCGAACTGACCCTTGCCGCAACTTGCCAAGACCCCGTAAGCGGGCGTACGATGGAAGTTTATACTTCTGAAAACGGATTACAATTTTATACCGCCAACTGGCTGAACGGATTTACCGGCGCACACGGCGCCACTTTCCCTGCCCGAAGCGCTGTATGCTTTGAAGCACAATGCTTCCCCGACACGCCCAACAAGCCCCACTTTCCATCGGCTGTATTGTTGCCGGGAGACGAATACCAGCAAATCACCATTTACAAATTCGGCGTAACAGACTAAAACAATCAATCTAATTTATAAACTTACTAATTTTAAAGTATCATGACACAACAAAAACAAAGCGGGAATATTATGGCCATCATTGTGATGATATTCCTGTTTGGTATGATTTCGTTCGTTACCAACTTAGCCTCTCCTATGGGAGACATTCTGAAATTCCAATTCGGCGTAGCCAACTGGATGGGAACCTTGGGTGTATTCGCCAACTTCATCGCTTATGCGGTGATGGGATATCCGGCCGGCAACATGCTCCAGAAATTGGGATATAAAAAGACTGCCTTGATAGCCGTAACCGTAGGTTTTGTGGGCGTAGGCATACAAACTTTATCAGGTGTGGCCGGCAGCTTCGGCATCTACCTGCTGGGAGCTTTCATTTCCGGTTTCTCCATGTGCTTGCTCAACACCACTGTCAACCCCATGCTGAACAGCCTGGGCGGTGGCGGCAACAAAGGTAACCAGCTGATTCAGTTGGGCGGTTCGTTCAACTCGCTGGCAGGTACCGCCGTTATCATTCTGACGGGTATTCTGATTCCTTCCATCACAAGTGCACAAATCAGCGATGTATTCCCGCTGATGTATGCCGCACTGGCTATCTTCGCTTTTGCGTTCTTCGTTATCCTGTTCTCCAAGATTCCTGAGAAAGAGAATGTAGAAGAAAAGAAAGTGGAAGCACCGTCTCAATACGGTCCGTTGTCGTTCCGCCACTTTGTACTGGGTGCTGTGGGCATCTTTGTTTATGTAGGTGTTGAAGTAGGTGTGCCCAACGTATTGAACAAATGGTTGCAAAACCCCGACTTGGATGTACTGGGGCTGGGCGGCGCAGGTGGTGCCGAGGCTATTGCCGCATCGGTAGCTGCCACGTACTGGTTCCTGATGCTGGTAGGTCGTCTGGTAGGTGCCGCCATAGGTAGCAAGATTTCCGCCAAAGCCATGCTGGGCACAGCATCATGCGTGGCTCTGCTGCTGACACTCATCGCCATCTTTGCCCCGACGACTACCATGGTGGATATGCCGGTATTCAAGAATAGCGCAGAAGGCATGTTCGGCTTGGTAAGCGTGCCCGTCAATGCCATGCTGCTGACACTCGTAGGCCTTTGTACCTCGGTAATGTGGGGCGGCATCTTTAACCTTGCCGTAGAAGGCTTGGGCAAATACACGGAAAAGGCATCGGGCATTTTCATGGCACTGGTTTGCGGTGGCGGCATCCTGCCCTTGCTGCAAAACGGCATTGTGGACCTGAACGGAGGTACCGGCTACCTGACCAGCTACTGGCTTATCGTTATTTTGCTGGCCTATCTGCTGTATTACAGCTTGATTGGCAGCAAGAACGTCAATAAGAACATCCCCGTAGATTGAAACAGAGACGCGCAATAAATGCGCAAAAACAATATCACTTACACTTATAATACTTAATGTTATGGACATAGAATACGTAAGAAGCCGTTTCATCAAGCACTTCGATGGAACTACGGGGGCCATATACACGTCTCCGGGACGCATTAACCTCATAGGTGAGCATACAGACTACAATGGCGGATTTGTATTTCCAGGAGCCATAGACAAAGGCATTCTTGCTGAGATTAAGCCCAATGGCACTAACACAGTAAAAGCCTACTCCATTGACTTAAAAGACTATGTAGAGTTTGGCTTGAATGAAGAAGACGCGCCACGCGCCAGTTGGGCACGCTATATTTTTGGCGTATGCCGTGAAATGATAAAACGGGGCGTAGAAGTAAAAGGCTTCAATACAGCCTTTGCCGGTGACGTTCCCCTGGGAGCAGGCATGTCATCTTCTGCCGCACTGGAAAGCACATATGCTTATGCCTTGAACGACTTATTCGGCGAAAACCGCATAGACAAGTTTGAATTGGCTAAGGTAGGACAGGCTACTGAGCACAATTACTGTGGAGTAAACTGCGGCATCATGGACCAGTTTGCCTCGGTGTTCGGAAAGAAAAACCACCTTATCCGTTTGGACTGCCGTTCGCTGGAATACCAATATTTCCCCTTTGAACCCAAAGGCTACCGGCTGGTGTTGGTAGACTCTGTGGTGAAGCACGAATTGGCATCGTCGGCCTACAACAAACGCCGCCAAAGTTGTGAGGCAGCAGTGGCAGCTATTCAAAAAAGACATCCGCATGTAGAATTCCTACGCGACTGCAACCGTGACATGCTGGAAGAAGCGAAAGCCGAAATCAGCGAGGAAGACTACAAGCGTGCGGAGTATGTCATCGAAGAAATACAACGTGTGCTCGACGTAAGCGATGCCCTCGAAAAGGGCGATTACGAAACCGTAGGACAAAAGATGTATGAAACCCACTACGGCATGAGCAAGCTGTATGAAGTGAGCTGCGAGGAACTGGATTTCCTGAACGACCTGGCTTTCGACTGCGGCGTTACCGGCTCACGCGTCATGGGCGGAGGTTTCGGCGGCTGTACCATCAACCTGGTGAAGGAGGAACTCTATTCCACATTCATCGACAGAGCCAAAGAAGCATTTACCCAAAAGTTCGGACGCAGCCCCAAGGTGTATGACGTAGTCATCTCGGATGGAGCACGCCGATTGGAATAATTCTTTTATAAGTATAATTAATTGTGATAGCAAAGAGGGCGCCTTTCCGCGACGGAAAGGCGCCCTTATTTGCTCCATAAAGACCTTTTCTTCAACCAACCAAAGAAAACAACTCCCCCAAATATTGGCATTTACCAGTAAAAGCCCTACCTTTGTGGAGGAAATACGAAACTGAAACAAAAACCTTCAGAAGCTTTGCCAGAAGTATTAACCAAATAATAAACCACTTTATGAATGACTGTAAACTCATGAACCGTGCAGCGGACAACATCCGTATACTCGCTGCTTCTATGGTAGAAAAAGCTAATTCCGGCCACCCGGGAGGTGCCATGGGAGGCGCAGATTTTATAAATGTACTTTTTTCCGAATTCCTCGTGTACGACCCCGAGAACCCTACGTGGGAAGGGCGCGACCGCTTCTTCCTCGACCCGGGGCACATGTCGCCCATGCTATACTCAGCACTGGCACTGGCAGGCAAGTTCACACTGGACGAACTGCAGCAATTCCGCCAATGGGGAAGCCCTACACCTGGACATCCGGAACGCGACTTGGCAAGAGGAATTGAAAACACATCCGGTCCGCTGGGACAAGGACATACCTTTGCCGTAGGCGCAGCCATTGCTGCAAAGTTCCTGAAAGCCCGTTTCGGGGAAGTGATGGGGCAGACCATTTACGCCTATATTTCCGACGGAGGCATACAAGAAGAAATCTCGCAAGGCGCAGGACGCATTGCCGGCACGCTGGGGTTGGACAACCTCATCATGTTTTATGACTCCAACGACATCCAGCTTTCCACCGAAACCAAAGCGGTAACCACTGAAGATACAGCCCGAAAATATGAAGCCTGGGGATGGAAAGTCATCACAATAGACGGCAACAACCCGGATGCCATCCGCGCTGCACTCACAGAAGCCAAGAAGGAGCAAGAGCGCCCCACCCTTATCATCGGGCACACCATAATGGGCAAAGGCGCACGCCGGGCCGATGGCAGCAGCTACGAAGCCTGCTGCGCCACACACGGAGCCCCCTTGGGAGGAGACGCCTACACCAATACGATAAAGAACCTGGGAGGAGACCCTGAAAACCCCTTCACCATATTCCCCGAAGTAGCCGGACTCTATGCCCGACGTGCCGCCGAATTGAAAAAAATCGTAGCCGAGCGCTATGCGGAGAAAGCCGCCTGGGCAGCAGCCCACCCGGAACTTGCCGCAAAGCTCGAAGCATTCTTCTCCGGCAAACTGCCCGAAATAGACTGGGAAAGCATTGAGCAGAAAGCCGGCGCCGCCACCCGCGCAGCATCGGCAACCGTATTGGGCGTACTCGCCACAACGGTAGAAAACATGATTGTAGCCTCGGCCGACCTCTCCAACTCCGACAAGACAGACGGTTTCCTGAAAAAGACCCACGCCTTCACCAAAGGCGACTTCAGCGGCGCCTTCTTCCAGGCAGGCGTAGCCGAGCTCACCATGGCTTGCTGCTGCATCGGTATGGCCTTGCACGGAGGCGTCATCCCGGCCTGCGGCACCTTCTTTGTATTCTCGGACTACATGAAGCCCGCCGTACGCATGGCAGCACTGATGGAAGTTCCTGTGAAATTCATTTGGACCCACGACGCATTCCGCGTCGGCGAAGACGGCCCCACCCACGAACCCGTAGAACAAGAAGCCCAAATCCGCCTGATGGAAAAGTTGAAAAACCACAAGGGGAAAAACTCCATGCTGGTACTGCGTCCGGCGGATGTAGAAGAAACAACCATAGCCTGGAAACTGGCCATGGAAAACCAAGCAACCCCTACGGCGCTCATCCTCTCCCGCCAGAACATTGCCAACCTGCCTGCCGGAAACGACTACACGCAAGCAGCCAAAGGAGCCTACATAGTGGCCGGCTCCGACGAAAACCCGCAAGTAGTGCTCATAGCATCGGGGTCGGAAGTATCCACATTGGTAGCTGGCAAAGAGCTGCTCAACCAAGACGGCATAAAAGTCCGCATCGTGTCGGTGCCCTCCGAAGGGCTGTTCCGCAGCCAGGTGCCCGGCTATCAGGAATCGGTCATCCCCTCGCAAGCCAAAGTGTTCGGCCTGACAGCCGGCCTGCCCGTCACACTGGAAGGCCTGGTAGGTGCCAACGGCAAAGTGTGGGGGCTCGAATCGTTCGGCTTCTCGGCACCCTACAAAGTACTGGACGAAAAATTGGGCTTCACCGCCGAAAACGTGTACAGACAAGTAAAAGCCATGCTATAACCCAACAAGAGATAACCGCGCAAAAAGATGAAAACCATAGGACTATGCTCCGACCATGCCGGATTTGAACTGAAAACCTTCGTACGCCAATGGCTGGAAAGCAAAGGGTGGACATACAAAGACTTCGGCACCTACTCTACCGAAAGTTGCGACTACCCCGACTACGCCCACCCCATGGCCTCGGCCATAGAAGCCGGAGAATGCGGACCCGGTATAGCCATTTGCGGCAGCGGGAACGGCATTGCCATGACGCTGAACAAGCACCAAGGCATACGCGCCGCCCTATGCTGGCAGGCCGACATTGCCCGCCTGGCCCGCCAGCACAACGATGCCAACGTATTGGTAATGCCAGGCCGATTCGTCTCCACGGAAGAGGCCGACGCCATTCTCACCGAATTTTTCAACACCGGCTTTGAAGGCGGACGGCACCAGCGCAGGATAAGCAAAATCCCGGTACAAAGTCCGGCATAGCCCAATCAGGCACTCACCGACAGCTTGCACATTGCCCGGCCTCCGCCCTGAGCACCCGCTCAAGGCAAGGGCCGGGCAACGTGCATACAGGCCTCGGCATCCGCCTTCCATCCACCGATCCTCAATAAGTATTTTATTTTACAAACAAGACACACTCCACCGCCCTGCGGACGGGACAGACCAAGTTCGTACCATGTTCGTTCCAACTTCGTACCAAGTTCGTTCTTCTCTTGGCACTATAGAAACGAACAAAGTACGAGCATGGAGCGAGGTTGAATGGTATCAAATACTTACAAAACACACATCAGCACACCGCTCATCCCCCGTTTCAGCACACTTTTCTGATGAAAACCTGCCCAATTTCCACCCCCTAAAAACAGGCCGCAAAGCACTACTTGGCAAAATTAAACAGCCCCTAACGAAAAAACATGCGCAAATATGTGTATATTTGCCGGGAAAAAACAAAAAGCCTGAATGATATGGAAAGATTAAGCAGTATCAAGACCCTCATTAACCAAGGCGCTGTAGAACAAGCCATCGGCCAGCTACAGGCACTGCTGCAAACCGACTTTCCCCATAAGGATGAAGCCTACTACCTGCTGGGCAACGCTTACCGGAAGCAAAGCAACTGGCAGCAAGCCATGAACAATTACCACCGCGCCATCGAGCTGAACCCGCAAAGCCCGGCACGGCATGCCCGCCAAATGGTAGTAGACATACTGAACTTTTACAACAAAGATATGTATAATCAATAAACAACATAACCTATGGCAAAAATCAAAGGAGCAATCGTAGTTGATACCGAACGCTGCAAAGGCTGCAACCTATGCGCCGTGGCATGTCCGCTCCATGTAATAGCACTGACCAAAGAAGTAAACGTGAAAGGCTACAACTACGCCTACCAAGCATTGGAAGACACCTGCAACGGGTGCGCCTCATGCGCCACGGTATGCCCGGACGGCTGCATCTCTGTGTACAAAA
>CALUIF010000140.1 GCA_944320635.1 uncultured Bacteroides sp.
TTTTCCGCGAGGCGGCTTTCTCGCCTTGCCCCAGGCGTCCGCCTACGGTAGGAATCTTGAACAGGTGCTTGAAGTTGGCCACGTCGGGGATGAAGCGGATGTTGGTGATGCCCAGGTTGACGGCCATTACGGACTGGAAGTAGACGCGTGTCAACGAAATGAAATCTTCCATGTTCTTGGACGATGTTTCCTTCGCATTTTTGTTGAATAATTTGGCAAATATTCCCATAATTATGATGTTTTTATCGGTTGTCCGGTTAAAATCTTTGCAAAAGTACGAAATATGTTGTTTTGTGCCAAAGGGTGGCGGACAGAACTGTACTTATGTCTTTAATTGGAAGCGGAATTGGTGTCCTTCAAAACGGGGTTCCACCACCCCGTAGCGTATGAACTGTGCCAACAGTTTTTCTACGATGCGCCGGGGCAGGCGGGTTTGCTTGCAGCATTTGTTGAGCGACAGGCTTCCGTTTTCTTCCAGCAGGTTGAGCAGGCGTTGCTCGCGCTCGGTGTAGGCCATGTATTCTCCTCTGTCATTGCCGTTTTGTTGCCATACGCGCAAGTGGACGGGGGTAGCCAGTATGTTTTCGTCCTTGATGCGCAGGTAAGCCAGGTAGCGGCCGTCTTCATTGCAGGCATAGACAGGCTTTCGGGGACTTTCTTCTACCTTGACAATGAGTATGCTCCGCCCTTCTGCTTCATAGGTATCCATGTGACAGGCTATTGGGGGACGGCAATAGAGTTGTGCCGCGGCTTCTATCATGTATTGCTCTTCGTCGGAGCGGACACCGGCTATCTTTCCATTGTCTTTTACGCCGATAAGCAGCCTTCCCCCTTGGGTATTGGCAAAGGCGGAAAGGGTTTTGGCTATTTTGCGTGCATCGGATATTTCGAACTTGAAATCCTGTTGCTGGTGCTCGCCTTCAGCAATGAGGTTGTGTATGTAAGTCGTGCAGTCTGTCAGTGGTTTCATGGGTGCAAAAGTAGGGTAAAAAATGCGTCTAATGTGTGGTTGGGGGCTATTTTTATGCATTTGTGCAAAAAATATGTTGTTTTTATGTGTTTATTTCAAGAAAGAGTGTATTTTTGTCCCGCTATAATTAATCAAATCAATCAATAAATTATGAAAGAGTTAATTGAACAGGTTGCTGCATTGTATGCAGACTTTGAAAAAGATGCCAAGGCACAGTTGGAGAATGGTAACAAGGCCGCAGGTACACGTGCTCGCAAGGCTTCTTTGGAGATTGAAAAGGCTATGAAGGCTTTCCGTAAGGCCTCTTTGGAAGCTGCCAAGAACTAAGGAAAAGCAAACTTTCTTCCTTAAAAGGTAAAAAAAGGACTGCCTGCGGGTAGTCTTTTTTTGTCTTTGCAAGAACGCAGATTTGTGGAGCCATGAATGAAAAAATACTGGATAAGCTGAAGATTTTGGCTGAATCGGCCAAATATGATGTCTCATGCTCATCGAGCGGCACAGTGCGCAGGGGGAAGGCTGGCATGCTCGGCAATACCGTGGGCGGATGGGGCATCTGCCATAGCTTTGCCGACGATGGGCGGTGTATCTCTTTGCTTAAGACGATGCTTACCAACCATTGCATCTACGATTGTGCCTATTGCATCAACCGGCGCTCCAATGATGTGCCGCGTGCCACGTTTTCTGTGAGTGAGTTGGTGGAACTGACGATTGAGTTCTACAGGCGCAATTACATCGAGGGACTGTTTTTGAGCAGTGGTGTGGTGCGCAATCCCGATTATACTATGGAGCGCCTGGTGAGGGTGGCGAAGGACCTGCGCACAATCCATCGTTTCAACGGGTATATCCATTTGAAAAGCATACCGGGCGCCAGCAGTGAATTGGTGCACGAGGCCGGGCTTTATGCCGACCGCCTGAGTGTCAACATCGAGATTCCTAAGGAAGAAAGCCTGAAGCGCTTGGCTCCTGAGAAAGACCACCAAAGCGTCTTCGCCCCTATGCGCTACATTCAGCAGGGTATGTTGGAGAGTGCCGAAGAACGCAGGCATTTCCGCCATGCTCCCCGTTTCGTGCCGGCCGGACAGAGTACGCAGATGATTGTGGGTGCCACGCCCGAGACGGATAAAGATATTCTCGGCTTGTCGTCGGCCTTGTATCGCCGCCCTTCCATGAAGCGCGTGTACTATTCGGGCTACATAGCTGTCAATACTTACGATCCCCGCCTTCCTGCTTTAAAGCAGCCGCCTTTGGTTCGCGAAAACCGCCTCTATCAGGCAGATTGGTTATTGCGTTTCTACCAGTTCAAGGTGGAGGAGATTGTTGATGATGCTTTCCCCCAGTTGGACTTGGACATTGATCCGAAGTTGGCATGGGCACTTCGTCATCCTGAACTGTTTCCGGTAGACGTGAACCAGGCCGATTACGAAATGCTGCTGCGTGTGCCGGGCATTGGGTTGAAGTCTGCCCGGCTGATAGTGGCTTCCCGGCGTTTTTCGCGTTTGGGTTATTATCAGCTTAAAAAGATGGGGATTGTGATGAAGAAAGCGCAATACTTCATCACTTGTCGTGAATTGCCTGCATTGACAGTCAATGAGTTGACTCCACAGAAAGTGCGTGGCCTATTGGCCAGGAAGAGTGGCGGGAAGGCCGATGAACGCCAGTTGGTACTCAGCTTCGGGGAGTGATGGGGGAAGAAAACGGTATGGTAGTCTTTTACTTTGATAATACTTTTGAGGGGTTGCTTACCTCTGTGTTCGATGCCTATGCCCGGCGTTCGTTTCCCGACGTGTTGCTGGCTGAAGGCTGTCCGCTGCCCATGTTTCATGACGAGGTCTTTACGGTGGTGACGGATGAGGCCAAGTCTGCTCGTGTATGGCGTGGTTTGCAGAAGAAATTGTCGCCTTCGGCCATGCGTGCCTTGGCACAATGCTGGCTGGCCGATGAACCGGAAACTCCTTCTTTGCTGTTCCGGTATATCCGCAAGGCGGTAGATGCTCCTCGTTCTATAGAAACCAATTTCGGCGATGCCGATGTGCTGGCTTTTTCGCACATGTGGAAGCGGGTGGATTGGGAACGTTTGCGCCTGCTTCAGTTTGTACGTTTCCAAAAGATGGCCGATGGCACTTACTTTGCTGCAGTAGAGCCAGAAAAGAATGCGCTTCCTTTGGTGATAGGCCATTTTAAAGACAGGTTTTCCGGCCAACGCTGGCTCCTTTATGATGTCGGCCGTGGTTATGGTTATTATTATGATTTGCAAGAAGTGCGTCAGGTGAGTTTTGAAGAACAGGTTCCTGGTTCCCCCTTGTCTACTGGACGACTGGATGACGAGCAGATGGATAAGGATGAAAAGTTATATCAGACGTTGTGGAAAACCTATTTCCGCTCCATCGCCATTAAGGAGCGCCGCAATCCATTGAAGCAAAGGAGAGATATGCCTGTCCGTTATTGGAAGTATCTGACGGAGAAACAATGATGGCCGAAAGGTTACTCTGCACGGCCATGGAATAATCAACTGTATAGATGGTATTCGGCCGGATGCTCTCGTTCTCACCGGTTCCATAGTCCACAGCTTCGCCGCCCATCTCCTCACCGTCCGTGTTCGTGGCACGCAGGGTGTAGGTTATCTTTGCGCCTTCCGCGTAGGGGAAGTAGGCGGTCTGTCCGTTGGTCAGTGCCACCGTCCGGTTACCATCGCCTACGGTAAACGTGTAGCCGGTAAACCAAGTGGAGAAGTCTTCGGGCAGGGACAGGCGCACGCCAAAGTTTATCATGGGCAGCTCTACCGTTACCTTGTTTTCTTCCCCCTCGGTGATGGTGACGGGCGTTTCAGCATAATACACCGCTTCTCCCGGTTCGTTGTCCGTCCACCCAGCATATTCCAGGTAGCTGTCGCTGTATAAAATAATGGTATAGTCGCCCGTCTTTTGCCGGATGATTCCACCCTGCAGGTCTTCTTGCGTCAGGGTTCTGACTGTTTCGCCGTCCTGGCGGATTTCTCCCTGCAGCGAGAGGTCTTCCACTAAGCTGCGGGTATGGATGCTGTTTACGTTTGCCACTTGCACCGAGATATCCGTGAAGGACAGGTAGCCGTATCCGGTTGTTTCGTCCAAAGTGTCTTCTTGTTGGCAGGCGGTGAGCAAGGCGAGGCTTGCAAAGAAATAGAATATGGTTCGTTTCATAGTTGCTTGTTTATTTGTCGTAGACTAAGGAGATGTCGTCGATGTAGAGCTTACTGCCCACAGATTCGCCGTCGGAAAGATTACCGAATGATGGTTTATCCATTACATCAGTATCGGTTATGGTTCCAGATTTAAAAAGGATATACATGCGGGCAGGTGCTTTGGTTATATCTGTATATTGAATTT
>CALUIF010000141.1 GCA_944320635.1 uncultured Bacteroides sp.
AATATTGAAGTGAAATGGATGCATTGATCGTGATATTCGCAGTAGGCATTGCCATAGTAGGCGGCATATATATCTGGACGTTTACCAAGTCCGGCAAGAAATGGCTTGCGGGGCTGTAACTTTTAAAATGAGGAGTGATATGAAAGAGGAAGACAAAAGCAAACTCGTAGAGGTGTTTCACGGCTCGTTGTGGGAAGCCGAACTGGTGAAGGGGCTGTTGAAAGACCGGGGTGTTGAAGCGGCCATTCAGAATGGCTTGCTGGTGAACAATACGCTGCCGGAGAGTGCGATGACTGTGGTGGTAGTGGTGAATGAAGCCGATTTTGAGGCTGCCATGGAGGTGATACGGGAGCGTGAAAATACCGGTGGCGCAGCCGATTGAAGTGTAGGAGGGTGTGCCAAGATATGAAACGTTATTTTTCCAGAATAACCGTGAAGGTGGGCAGCAATGTGCTGACACGGCCGGACGGCACGCTGGACGTGACCCGTATGTCTGCTCTTGTAGACCAGATTGCAACGTTGCACAGGGAAGGGGTGGAGGTTATCCTCGTCTCGTCGGGGGCTGTGGCGGCGGGTCGTAATGAGGTGCACGCGCAGCATAAGCTGGACAGTGTGGACGGTCGGCAGTTGTTTTCGGCCGTGGGGCAGGTAAAACTGATAAACCGCTACTATGAACTGTTTCGCGAACATGGCATCTCCGTGGGGCAGGTGCTGACGATGAAGGAGAGCTTCAGTACCCGCAGGCATTACCTCAACCAAAAGAACTGCATGACGGTGATGCTGGAAAACGGTGTCATACCCATTGTGAATGAAAACGATACGGTGTCGGTAAGCGAGCTGATGTTTACCGACAATGACGAGTTGTCGGGCCTGATTGCCTCGATGATGAATGCCAAGATGCTGATTCTGCTGACCAATGTGGATGGCATTTACACCGGTTCGCCTGCCGACCCGCAGGCGGTACTCATTCCGGAGATAGGGCGCGGGCAGGTGTTGGACGGGTTTATTCAGGCTTCCCGTTCCAGCTTTGGGCGCGGAGGCATGCTGACAAAGACAAGCATTGCCCGCAAGGTGGCCGATGAGGGCATTGCAGTGGTCATTGCAAATGGCAAACGCGAGCAGGTGCTGACCGACATACTGCAAGCGGAAGAGTGCCGGATGGCCGGCGGGACGGTAGGGCAGGCGTTGCCTTATACGCGTTTCATCCCATCGGCTTCCCCTGCTTCCAATATCAGGAAATGGATAGCCCACAGCGAGGGCTTTGCGAAGGGAGAGTTGCACATCAACCGGCAGGCGGTGGAGATGTTGGAGTCGGACATGGCGGCGAGCATATTGCCCATAGGCATTACGGCTGTGGAGGGCGAGTTTGAAAAGGACGACCTGGTGCGGATAGTAGGTCCCGACGGGCGGCCGGTGGGCGTGGGCAAAGCCAACTGTACTTCGGCAAAGGCGCGTGAGGACATGGGGCAACATGGCAAGAAGCCGGTGGTGCATTATGACTATTTGTACATAGAAAACTGATTTCGTGGTGACATATCAATAATATTCCGTATGATGAATTTAGATACTACCTTCGAGGAGGTGCGCAAGGCAAGCCGCACGCTCCTGAGGCTGCCGCGCAAGCACACGGACGACATGCTTCGTGCATTGGCCGACGCAACGTTGCAGCAGGCCGATGCCATATTGGAAGCCAACCGGAAAGACTTGGCACGGATGAATGCCGACGACCCTAAATACGACCGATTGCGGCTGACGGAGAAACGCTTGCAGGACATTGCCGAGGGATTGCGCCAGGTGGCTGCTCTGCCTTCGCCACTGGGGCGTACACTGAAACGGCGCACCTTGCCCAATGGTCTTCGCATCAGGCGGGTAAGCGTGCCTTTCGGGGTGATAGGTATTATCTATGAAGCGCGGCCTAACGTCAGTTTCGATGTGTTTGCCCTTTGCATAAAGGCGGGCAGCGCCTGCATACTGAAGGGGGGGAGTGATGCGGAATGCTCCAACCGGGCTATCGTGGAGGTGATACATGGGGTGCTCGAACAGTGTGGCATGGACAGGCATGTGGTAGAACTTTTACCCGCAGGACATGAGGCGGCCGACTGCCTGCTGCATGCACGTGGGTGGGTGGACTTGATTATTCCGCGTGGCGGCAGGGGGCTGATAGACTTCGTGAGGCAGCATGCCACGGTGCCTGTCATTGAGACGGGAGCGGGAGTTTGCCATGCTTATTTTGACCGTTATGCCGACCTGGAGAAGGGTAAGGCCATTGTGCTGAATGCCAAGACGCGTCGCGTAAGCGTGTGCAATGCTTTGGACTGCCTGCTGGTGGATAGCGGCAGGCTGGGCGACTTGCCGGCGTTGTGTGCCCCTTTGCAAGGGAAACAGGTGGTGATCTGTGCCGATGCACCTGCTTACGGCGTATTGAAGGAGGCTTACCCCGACGCTTTGTTGCGGGAGGCTGCGGAGGACGATTACGGCAAGGAATTTCTGGATTATAAGATGTCCGTCAAGACCACCGCTTCTTTGCCGGAGGCTATTGAGCATATAGCCCGTTACGGGTCGGGGCACAGCGAGTGTATCATTACGGAGCACAGGCAGCATGCCGCCCGCTTCTGCAAAGAAGTTGATGCGGCTTGCGTATATGTCAATGCGCCGACATCGTTTACCGACGGCGCACAGTTTGGCTTGGGGGCGGAGATAGGCATCAGCACCCAAAAGCTACATGCCCGGGGACCCATGGGCTTGGAAGAAATTACCACGTATAAATGGCTTATTGAAGGCGAAGGCCAGGTAAGGGAATAAATGCAATGGTTTGTTGACGTCATACTGCCCTTGCCATTGAACAGCACCTTCACATACGCTTTGCCGGAAGCGCCGGCGGGTGATGTGAAGGTGGGTTGCCGTGTGGTGGTGCCCTTCGGAGGCAGGAAATTCTACACGGGTATTGTGCAAAGCGTGCATTGCCGTAAGCCTGAAGGCTACGAGGTGAAGGAGGTGGCCGATGTGTTGGATGCCCGCCCCGTGTTGCTACCCTTGCAATTCAAGTTCTGGGAGTGGATGGCTGATTATTATCTTTGCACACAGGGCGATGTTTACAAGGCAGCACTGCCTTCGGGCTTAAAGCTGGAAAGCGAGACGGTGGTGGCTTTCAATCCCGATTTCGAACCTTCCGGACGCTTGTCTGAACGCGAACAGAAGGTCCTCTCGCAGCTGGAGGCCGAAGGGGAAACTACAGTCACCCGTTTAGCAAAGGAATGTGGGCTGAAGAATATCCTTTCCGTAGTCAAATCCTTATTGGAGAAGGAAGCCATAGTTGTCAAGGAAGAGCTGAAGCGCACGTATAAGCCGCGCACGGAGGTTCGTGTACGTCTTACTGAGGCTGCCCGCAATGAACGCCGCCTGCACTTTTTCTTCGATGAACTGCAACGCCGTGCCCCCAAGCAGTTGGACTTGTTGATGAAGTACCTGGAGCTGTCCGGCAGCCTGGGCGGAGGCAGTGTGCGCGAGGTGGCGAAGAACGAATTGTTGCAGCGCGCACAGGCTACTCCCGCAGTGTTCAACGGCCTGGTGGAGAAAGGAGTACTGGAGGTGTACAGGCAAGAGGTGGGGCGGCTGGACAGTAGTGCGGTGGGCGACTTGCAACCCCTGAACCCCTTGAACGAACATCAGGCAAAGGCGTACCGTGCCATTACGGATGTTTTTCGCCGGAAAAACGTGTGCCTGCTTTATGGCGTGACAGCCAGCGGCAAGACCGAAATCTATATCCACCTGATAGCCGAGACTGTCCGTCGGGGACAGCAGGTGCTTTATCTGCTGCCCGAAATAGCTTTGACCACACAAATCACTACGCGGCTTCGCCGGGTGTTTGGTGCCCGGTTGGGCATCTACCATTCGAAGTTTCCCGATGCCGAGCGGGTGGAAGTCTGGCAAAAGCAGTTGTCTTCGCAAGACTACGACATTATACTCGGGGTGCGTTCGTCGGTCTTCCTGCCCTTCCGGCGGTTGGGGCTGGTCATTGTGGACGAGGAACACGAGAATACCTACAAGCAGCAAGACCCTGCCCCCCGCTACCATGCCCGCAATGCCGCCATTATGCTGGCTTCTTATTACGGTGCTAAGACTTTGCTGGGTACGGCCACCCCTTCTCTCGAGAGCTGGTACAATGCACAGGCTGGCAAGTACGGCCTTGTGGAACTGAAAGAGCGTTATACGCAGATACAATTGCCCGAAATCCTGCCGGTCGACATCAAGGAACTGCAGCACAAGAAGCGTATGAACGGCCCTTTCTCGCCCCTGCTTTTGCAACATATCCGTGAGGCGTTGGCCCAGCGGGCACAAGTCATACTTTTCCAAAACAGGAGAGGCTTTGCACCCATGGTGGAATGCAAGGTATGCGGCTGGGTGCCCCGGTGCAAGAATTGCGACGTCAGTCTCACCTACCATAAGGGCTTGCGGCAACTGACGTGCCACTATTGTGGCTACACGGTGCCGGTGCCCCGCCGTTGTCCGGCTTGCGAGGGCACGGACTTGCGAAGCCGTGGCTTTGGCACGGAGAAGATTGAAGACGACATACGCGTCTTGTTTCCGGAAGCCCGTGTGGCCCGTATGGACCTCGACACCACGCGTACCCGTGCAGCCTACGAGCGTATCTTGGCCGACTTTGAGCAGGGGCGGACGGACATCCTGATAGGCACGCAGATGGTGTCCAAAGGGCTGGACTTCGAGCATGTCAACGTGGTGGGCATCCTCAATGCCGATACGATGCTGAATTATCCCGACTTCCGCGCTTACGAGCGCGCCTACCAGCTCATGGCACAGGTGGCCGGACGTGCGGGGCGCAAAGATAAACGCGGGCTTGTGGTACTGCAGACCAAGAGCATCGACCACCCCATCATTGCCCAAGTCATGACCAACGACTTCGAGGGTATGGCCTCCGGACAGTTGGCCGAGCGCCAGATGTTCCGTTATCCGCCCTATTACCGCTTGGTGTACGTCTATCTGAAGCATCGCGATGAGGCTTTGCTCGACACGGTGGCGCACGCCATGGCCGACCGCTTGCGTGCCATCTTCGCCGACCGCGTGCTAGGTCCCGACAAACCTCCCGTGGCTCGCGTGCAGACCTTGTTTATCCGTAAAATCGTGGTCAAGATAGAGACCACGGCTTCCCTTCCCCGTGTGCGCCGGTGGCTGGTGGAGGTGCAACGCGAGGTGCAGGCCGATGAGCG
>CALUIF010000142.1 GCA_944320635.1 uncultured Bacteroides sp.
CGGAGCAAGGCCGGATGGCTGACGGTGGGTGTGCTGGCTGCCCTGTGGGGAGGCGCGAGATGGGAAGAAGACAGGCAGACGGCGCAGGCTTGCCGGGAATGGATGAATGCGCGGGTGTTGTATCATGCTGGTGCTTACTCCGCGGCGGAAGAAGAATATGCGAGGCTGTACCCGTGGCTGAAGGAAAGGGCGGCCTTCCTGTTTGAGTACGGCCACGGGCTGCACAAGCAGGGAAAGTGGGAGGAATCGGTCCGGGTGTTGCAGGAAGCCATGCAGCACAGTGGCGACCCGATGATACTGAACATAATGGGGAAGAACCGGCAGGCGCAGGGACGGCATGCCGAGGCAGAGCAGTGCTATTGGCGTGCCGTCCACCGCCTGCCGGGGAGGATTTATCCGTACTACCTGCTAGCGAAGCTGTATGCCGAGCCGGACTTCTACCAGCCGGAAAAGCTGGAAAAGGTGCGGCAGGTGGTACTGACGAAAGAGCCGAAGGTGCCATCGACGGCGGTGAGGGAGATGAAGGAGGAAATTGGCGCGCGCGATTTAATTGAGAATTAAAAATTAAGAATGAAGAATGAAGAATTTACCATGCGGCATGGCAGTGCACACGGATAGGCAGCCTAATTCTTCATCTAATTAAAATAAGTAAGTCTCAAGAATTAAATGAATATATCCTGTTATTTTTTAGACGCGGATTATTCTTTACATAACATACTGAATCCTATAAATCACAAATCCGCTCAATCCGCCTTATCCGCGTCTAAAAAATCAATGACAGGCATAGTATAAACTAAATATGAACAATTACTTAGAAATGAAAAAAGGACTTTGGGTAATGATGTTGGCCGTGCTGGCAGGTTGCGCTTCAGGCGGCCGTGAAGGAAAAACGTATGGGGATTTTCCGGAAACAAAACAGTTGAAGGCAGAGGTGATGCCTTTGGACACCGCTTTGTTCCGTTATCCGTTTCGGGTGCGGGTGCAGGGCGATAAGGTGGCGATGCTCGACTTGCATGGGGCGGATTGCTTTTTGCATGTGTTCAGTTATTCCGAGATGCATCACCTTGCGTCGGGTGGCAGGCGTGGCGAGGCTCCTGAAGAGATGTTGTCGGCAGAGAACATACGCTGGAGCGGCGATGGCCTGTGGACATTGGATGCCAACAAGGTGGAGATGACGTGCTGGGAGCTTTCGGCCGGTGGCGACTCGCTGGTGCAGCAGGAAAGGGTGAAGCTGGACGAGGATGTGCTGCGCCCCTTGGACTTTGTGCAGTATGACGACACGACGTTCATTATACCCGACTATTCCGGCGACAGCCGCTTGTGCCGGGTGAACCGACAAGGAAAATTGTTGGGTAAATGGGGACAGATTCCTTCGTCTGACGAAGAAGCTTTGCAACATGCCCGTCCGGCACTGGCACAGGCGTGGCGCAGCTTTATCGACTACAATCCGCGCAATGGCGTGCTGGCTGCCGTGACCCAGTTGGGCGAGGTGCTGGAGGTGTGGAACTTGCGGGACGATACCCATGTGGTATGTGAGGGACCCAATGGCGAGCCGCAGTTCCAAGTGTCGGAAGGCTATGGCATACCTACGGGCATTATGGGCTTTGGCGATGTGCAGGTGGGCGATGAGGCCATCTATGCCGTGTTCAGCGGCCGGTCGTTCCGCGAGATGACCAGGAGTGCCCAAGAGGGGAAGGAGCTGCCCGACGGGGGGAAGTATGTGTATGTATTCAGTCTGGAGGGAGAGCCGTTGTGCAAATATGAGCTGGACCATTACATCGGCAGCTTGTGTGTGGATGAATCTTCGCGGGTGTTTGTAGCCACGGATGTGAATAAAGATGAGCCGATAGTGAAGTATAGCTACTAAAAAGACGTAAAATGTTGCGAAGGTGAGAATAAATGTTACCTTTGCAAAGAAAAATGCAACTCTTTTTTTTGAAGGACATGAAAAACAAAAGATTCTTGAAACGATACATGGCGTATGGAGCCGCATTGGCCTTGATGGCTTGTTCGGGGGCAAAGACTACAGACAATGCAGAAGCCGGCGTGGCTACCGTGTTGCCCGACGAAAGCAACGAGGTGACCGTGCAGGTGCTGGAAAAGAAAGTATTCGAGCACGAGCTGGTGAGCAACGGCAAACTGGTGGCGGGCAGGCAGGCCGACTTGAGCTTTGAGACGGGAGGCACGCTGGCGGCCGTGCATGTGAAGAACGGTGAACGGGTGCAGGCCGGGCAGGTGATAGCAGAGCTGGATAAGTTCCGCCTTTCCAACCAGGTGGCACAGACCAAGGATGCACTGGAACAGGCACGGCTGGAGTTGCAGGATGTGCTGATAGGCCAGGGCTACGCGGCGGACGCGAAAGATGTGCCGGCCGACGTGATGCGTCTGGCGCGGGTGAGGAGCGGATACGACCAGGCGGAAGCACAATATGAGCTGGCAAAGTATGAAGAAGAGCACGCTTCGCTGAAAGCTCCTTTCGACGGGGTGGTGGCCAACCTGTTTGCCAAGCCGTATAATGAAGCGGTTGCCTCGGAAGCTTTCTGCACCGTGGTGGGCACGGATGGCATGGAGGCCGATTTTACCGTACTGGAGAGCGAATTGCCCTTGATAAAGACCGGCGACAAAGTGGTGGTGACCCCTTATGCGGATGCGGCTGCACAGTATGTGGGGCGCATCTCGCAGATAAACCCGCTGGTGGACGATGAAGGGATGGTGAAGGTGAAAGCCGTGGTGGACGGAAAGGGGCGCCTGTTCAGCGGCATGAATGTACGTGTCAGCGTGCACCGCTCGCTGGGCGAGCAGCTGGTAGTGCCCAAGAGCGCACTGGTGCTGCGTTCGGGCAAGCAAGTGGTGTTTACGCTGAAAGACGGCAAGGCGCAGTGGAACTATGTGCAGACGGGCCTGGAGAATGCGGAGAGCTACAGCATAACCGATGGGCTGAAAGAGGGCGATACGGTAATCGTGACCGGCAACGTGAACCTGGCGCACGAGTCGCCTGTGACGGTAGTGGATACGGAGGATGATCTATGATAAACTTTCTGATACGTCGTCCCATAGCCGTACTGATGGCCTTTACGGCATGCTTCATTGTGGGGCTGGTGACCTACTTCACGTTGCCGGTATCGCTCTTGCCGGATATTGCCATTCCGGAAATCACGGTGCAGGTATCGGCACAAAACACATCGGCACGCGAGTTGGAGAATACCGTGGTGAAGCCCTTGCGCCAGCAGCTGATACAGGTGGCGAAGCTGAAAGACCTGAGCAGCGAGACGCGGGACGGAGCCGGGCTTATCCGCCTGGGCTTTGACTTCGGCACGAATACCGACCTTGCATTTATAGAGGTGAACGAGAAGATAGACGCGGCCATGAACTACCTGCCGAAAGACTGCGAGCGTCCCAAAGTGGTGAAAGCCAGTGCGACGGATGTGCCGGTGTTTTACTTGAACCTTACGTTGAAGTCGGACAGTGCTTACCGGGCCACGGATGAGAAATCGTTTCTGGACTTGTGCGAGTTTGCGGAGAATGTCATCAAGCGCAGGATAGAGCAACTGCCCGAGGTGGCCATGGTGGACGTGACTGGGGTGTTGGAACGTGAACTGCGCATAACCCCCGACCCGAACAAACTGGCGTTGTTGGAGCTGTCGATTGAGGACCTGGAGAATGCCTTGTTGCAGAACAATGTGGAGCCGGGCAGCATGACGGTGCGCGACGGTTACTATGAATACAACATCAAGTTCTCCACCCTGCTGCGTACGGAAGAAGACGTGCGCAACATACTCTTGCGCAAAGGAGAACGCATCGTGCGCTTGGGCGATTTCTGCCAAGTGGCGGTAGTGTCGGTCGATAGCAAGGGCATAGCCATGTGCAATGGAAAGCAGGCAGTGGTACTGGCTGTGATAAAGCAGGCAGACGAGAACATGGACGACATGAAGCAGGCTGTCAATGAGACGACCGATTACTTTAAACGTGTCTATCCGAACATCGATTTCCACGTCAGCCGGAACCAGACGGAGCTGTTGGACTACACGATATCCAACCTTCAGCAGAATCTTTCGCAGGGATTCCTGTTCATCTGCATTGTAGCCATGTTGTTCTTGGGCGATGTCAAGTCGCCTTTCATCATCGGACTGAGCATGGTGGTTTCCCTCATAGCCAGCTTTATCTTTTTCTATCTGTTCAATATGTCGCTTAACATCATTTCCCTGTCCGGCCTGATTCTTGCCTTGGGTATGATGATAGACAGCAGCATCATTGTGACGGAAAACATTTCGCAATACCGCGAGCGGGGCTATTCTTTGCGTCGTGCCTGCGTGGCCGGTACTTCGGAGGTCATTACTCCCATGCTCAGTTCGTCGCTGACGACCATTGCCGTGTTTGTGCCGCTGATATTCATGAGCGGCATTGCCGGGGCGTTGTTTTTCGACCAGGCATTTTCGGTAACCGTGGGGCTGATGGTGTCTTACTTCACGGGCATCATGCTGTTGCCCGTGCTCTACTATCTGGTTTACGGGACGGGCATGCGCAAGAAGTCATGGCTGTCGCGCATACGCATCAACAACCCGTTGAAGGCACATACGCTGGATCGCTTTTATGATGCTGGTGTAGACTGGGTGTTTTCCCATAAGCGACTGAGTCTGTCGTTTTGCATATTATCATTGCCGTTGTGCGTATTCATGTTCTATTTTCTGGACAAGGATCGCATGCCCAAGATAGACCAGAACGAACTGATGGCACGGGTGGAATGGAACGAGAACATCCATGTGGACGAAAACCGCAGTAGGGTGGATGCCTTGGCACAGGCCATGGAGGCCGATGTGGAAGAACAGACTGCGGAGGTAGGCCAGCAGGACTATCTGCTGGAGCGTGAGCAGGCCTTGTCGTCGTCGGAGGCAGAGCTGTACTTCAAGACTGGAAGTGCCGATGACATTGCCCCCCTTCGGCAGAAGGTGTACCGATGGCTGAAGGAGCACTATCCGCAGGCCGTCATCTCCTTCTCTCCGCCGGAGACGGTGTTCGAGAAACTGTTTGTCACGGGGGAGGCGGACGTGGTGGCCGAACTCTATGCCCGGAACAAACAGCAATCTCCCACAGCCGATGAACTGCGCGGCCTGGAGCAGGCCTTGGGCAGGGTGGCGGGGGTGCCTCCTGTGGGCATTGCCTTCGAAAACCAATATAACATCAGCATAGAGCAAGAGAAACTGTTGCTGTACAACGTGAGCTACGACGAACTGTACCGCATGTTGAAGACGGCTTTCAAGGAGAACAGCGTGACCATGCTGCACTCTTACCAGCAATACCTGCCCATCAGCATTGCGGGCGGAGAGCAGACGGTGGACGAGGTGCTGCGCGAGACCCTGGTGCGCACACGCGCCGACGAGAATGGGCAGGTGGGCTACGTGCCGTTGAACCTGCTTGTACGCCTGTCGCCTGCCGAAGACCTGAAGGCCATCAGCGCAGGGCGCAACGGGGAATACATTCCCTTCCGCTTCTACAATGTGCAAGATGCCCCCGCCCTGATGTCGGCAGTGAAGCAGGAGGCCGACAAGTCGGGCAAATGGGACACGCTGTTCACGGGCAGCTTCTTCTCCAACCGCCAGATGCTGGACGAAATGGTGGTCATCCTCCTCGTCTCCATCCTGCTGATGTATTTTATCCTGGCTGCCCAGTTTGAAAGCTTCCTGCAACCGCTCATTGTCTTGCTGGAGATTCCTGTCGACGTGGCCTTCGCCCTGGTGCTGCTATGGGTGTGCGGGCATACGCTGAACCTCATGTCGGCCATCGGCCTCATCGTGACGTGCGGCATCATTATCAACGATTCCATCCTCAAGCTGGACGCCATCAATGAACTGCGCCGCTCCGGCTGGCCCCTGCTCGAAGCCATACACGAGGCGGGACGACGCAGGCTGAGGCCCATCATCATGACCAGCCTCACCACCATCTTTGCCATGGTGCCCCTGCTGTTCTCGTACGACATGGGCTCGGAACTGCAGAAGCCCCTCTCCATAGCCATGATAGGGGCAATGGTCATCGGCACTGGTGTCAGCCTCTTTGTGGTGCCGTTGGTCTACTGGTACATCTACCGCCGGGGGGAGAAGAAGCCTGTGGCGGCACCCGTAGGAGTGGAATAGTTGTGTGGAAAATGCTACTATGCGGTAATGCTACTGTAACTGATTGATAAGGAATATATATAGATATGTTTGTAAACTATAATAACCAATGAAGAAACTCCTCATACTCGCCCTCCTTCTGGGCACCCTGTCGGCTCCTGCGCAGCAACACCTGACGCTGGACCTGCAACAGACCATCGCCCTGGCCAACGACAGCTCGCTCGAAGCCTTCCGTGCCAAGAACATGTACCTCAGCGGCTACTGGGAGTGGCGCACCTACAAGGCCAACCGCTTGCCCAGTCTGACGCTGGACCTCACCCCCGCGCAGTACTACCGCGACATCACCCGCCGCTACGACTCGGAGGCCGACATCGACGTCTACCGCAGCCAGCAGTCGTTCTATGCCTACGGCAACCTCTCGCTGCAGCAGAATTTCGACCTC
>CALUIF010000143.1 GCA_944320635.1 uncultured Bacteroides sp.
GGGGGCTGGAAATTGCGTATGCGGTCGCGCTCCTCCAGGTCCTTCAACTTCTGGCGGACGAGCTGGAAGTTGGCCAGGAAGCGGCGCTTGCGTTCGGAGTTCTTCGAGGTGATGTCGGCCTCGCAGAGGGTCATGAGGTCGTCGATGTCGTCGCCCGCCTCAAAGAGCAGCCGCCGCACGGCCGAGTCGGTCACCTCCTCGTCGGCAATGACGATGGGGCGCATGTGCAAGCCCACGAGTTTCTGCACGTATTTCATCTTCTCGTTCATGGGCAGCTTCATCTTGCGGAAGATGACGGGCACCATCTTCTCGCCCACATAGTTGTGGTTGTGGAAGGTCCATCCCGCACGCGGATCCCAGCGCTTGGTGGCCGGCTTGCCGATGTCGTGAAGCAGGGCGGCCCAACGCAGCCACAGGTTGGTCGAGACGCGCGCCACGTTGTCCAGCACCTCCAACGTATGGTAGAAGTTGTCCTTATGCGCCCGCCCGCCCTTCGTGTCTACGCCCTGCAGGGCAACCAGCTCAGGGAAAATCAGGGCAAGCAGGCCAGAGCGTTCCAGGTCGACAAAGCCGCGCGAAGGCTGCGGCGCAAGGATTATCTTGTTGAGCTCGTCGGCAATACGCTCGCGGGAAATGATATTGATGCGCTCTGCCATGCGTGCAAGCGAAGCAAACGTGTCGTCGTCGATATAGAATTTGAGTTGCGTGGCGAAGCGTATGGCCCGCATCATGCGCAGGGGGTCGTCGCTGAACGTCACATCCGGATCGAGGGGCGTACGTATGGTCCTCTCCTTGAGGTCGTCCAGCCCGCCAAAGGGGTCTACCAGTTCGCCCAACCTATCCCGGTTAAGGCATACGGCCAGGGCATTGATGGTGAAGTCCCGTCGGTTCTGGTCGTCCTCCAGCGTACCATCCTCCACGATAGGCTTGCGCGAGTCGTGGGTATACGACTCCTTCCTAGCGCCTACAAACTCTACCTCAAGGTCTCTCCACTTCAACTGGGCGGTGCCGAAATTCTTGAACACGGCCACATGCGCACCCCGCCCCAGCCGTTGTGCCAAAGCCTCGGCCATGCGTATGCCGCTGCCCACGACCACCACATCGATGTCCTTCGAGGGACGCTCCAGGAAGAGGTCGCGCACATATCCTCCCACCACGTAGCATTCCAGCCCCAAGCGGTCTGCCACCTCCGTGATAGGACAGAATACAGGAGCCGAGAAGTGTTGTTTCAATTCATCTTGTGTCAGTTCTATCATAGATTTATCGCACCTTGTTTATTACAATACCATTATTTTCTCCATCAATGCGCAAAGGTAAGGAAAATCTTGCTATTTTTGCGCCAAACAAAACTGATAAGCCATTTTTCCACCATATGAAAAAGACATTATTACTTCTCTCCGTCCTCCTCACGCTGGCGTGCCTCATGGCCTGCAACGGGGTGGAGCGTAAGGCTTCTGCCAGACTCGACATAGCCCGGCAAGCTTATGAATGCGGCGATTACGACAAAGCCAAAGCCGAGCTGGACAGCATTAAGGCCCTCTACCCAAAGGCCTTCGACACCCGACGGAAGGGCAACCGCCTGGAGCGGCGGGTGGAGCGGGACGTACAACGCCTCCGCATGGCACAACTCGACTCCATGCTGGCATCCGCCCAATCCAGACTGGAACAGATGGCATCCGCCTATGCCTTCGAAAAAGACAAAGAGTACCAACAAACAGGCACCTACCTGCACCCTTCGCAAACCATCGAGCGTAACCTGCACCGCTCCTTCCTGCGTTTCCAAGTGGATGAGCAGGGCAAGGTGAGTATGACCTCTATTTATTGCGGACGCACAAGCATACATCACACCTCCGTCAAGGTCACTGCACCCGATGGCACATTTGTACAGACGCCCGCCTCGCCTGATAGCTATGAAACTACCGACTTGGACGAACACATCGAGAAAGCCGACTACAAGTTGGGGCAGGATGGTGGCGTAATGCACTTCATAGCCGACAATCAAAATTCGGATCTGCGTGTGGACTTCATGGGCGACCGTACCTATACCACCCACCTCACCCGGGCTGACCGGCAAGCTGCCCACGCCATATTGGAGTTGGCTACAGTACTCGATTCCATAGCCCAAGTGAAAGCCGATATGGAGGAATGCCACCTCAAAATAGGTTTCCTTGAAGAAAGGATAAAGCGCGATTCTCTCGAGACCATCGACCAATAATAATCCCTCACCCCATGATGATGAAGCCTTTCACTCCACACGCTGTTATTGCCCGCCTCATGCCATGCCTGCTGGCCTGCGTGTGGATGTTGTTGGTGCCCGTCATCCCCCACCACCATCATGCCAACGGGATGCTTTGCATGCAGAACGACCTTTCTGCCCCCGCCCCCCGGCACGATTGCCACGATGCCGGATGCATAGCCGCCAGCTTCATCCGGCAAGCTCCCACGCCCACCGACGATACGTGGACGCATCCAGCCCTGTTTCCAGCAGCTCTCTTGTCCACCTCGACTACACTGGCAAGCATACCTATCCATGCCTCAAATATCTGTAGACCACCTCGTACGGAAGCCCTATACGACTGCCACCCATGGTGCGTCGCTGGCCTGCGTGCCCCGCCTTTTCTTGTGTAAGTCCTAGGGAGAAGAATGCAACCCGGTTGCACCTTCCCACCTCCTATTTTTGCAACGGAATTCATCAACACACAAGAAAAGCATACTTATAGCAATGAAGCAATTTATCTTTACCGGAGTCCTGGGCATTGCCCTGCTGGCCTCCTGCAATCACTCGTCCTCGGAAAGCCATGCACATGCCCAGGACGAGGCACACGCTCCCCATGGAGGAGCCAACGAAATAGTACTCCATCCCCACCAAGCCCAAGCCGCAGGCGTGGAAGTAAGCACCATTCAGACAGACACCTTCCGTCAAGTCATCCCGACAGGCGGACAGATACTGGCCGCGCAAGGCGATGAGCGCACGGCCGTAGCCACCGTAAGCGGTGTCGTATCCTTTGCCGGAAAGCAGGTCGTAGAAGGCATGCCGGTATCGGCAGGAAGCTCTTTGTTCATCCTCTCATCCAAGCACATGGCCGATGGCGACCCTGTGGAGAAAGCCCGCATAGATTACGAGACGGCCCGGAAGGAGTACGAACGTATGCAAGCCCTGGTAGCCGACCGCATCGTCTCCCGCAAAGCCTTCGAGCAAGCCCGACAAGCCTACGAGCAGGCCCGCATAAGCTATGAAGCCCTGTCAGGTGGCCAATCGGGACAGGGACAGACAGTAACCGCCCCCATCGGCGGACACATCAAGACCCTGCTGGTAAAGGAGGGCGACTATGTACAGGTAGGTCAGCCTTTGGCCACCATTACCCGTGGCGAGAAGCTCTACCTGCGTGCCCATGTGAGCGAAAAGTACTATGCCGACCTGCCCCGCATTGCCTCTGCCAACTTCGGCACACCCTACGACAATAAGATGTACAGCCTTGAGCAGCTGGACGGCCACCTCCTGTCGTACGGCAAAGCCTCGGGCGCCGAGAGCGGGTATCGCGTGCCCGTCACCTTCGAGTTCAACGCCCCCAAGGAAGGAGGCATCGTGCCCGGTGCTTATGTTGAAGTCTACCTGCTGGGGGCACCCCGGGAGGGCATCATCGCCCTGCCCCACGCTGCCTTGACCGAAGAGCAAGGCGCCTACTTCGTGTACCGGCAACTGGACGAAGAGTGCTACGAGAAACAACCCGTGGAACTGGGCGCCGACGACGGCCTGCGCGTGGAGATACGCTCGGGTGTGCAGGCTGGCGACCGCATCGTGACCCGTGGAGCCTACCAGGTGAAACTGGCCGGAGCCACCAGTGCCATCCCCCCACACACCCACGAACACTAATCCATTACTATTATGCTCGACAAGATAATACACTTTTCCCTGCACAACCGCATCCTGGTGCTGGTAGCCGCGATGCTGTTGCTGGTGGGCGGTACATATACTGCCCTGCATACTGAGGTCGACGTATTTCCCGACCTCACTGCCCCCACCGTGGTGGTGATGACCGAAGCCGGGGGCATGGCTGCCGAAGAAGTAGAGCAGCTCGTCACCTTCCCCATCGAAACTGCCGTGAACGGTGCTACCCACGTGAGGCGCGTGCGCTCATCGTCTACCACAGGCTTCTCGGTGGTATGGGTGGAGTTTGACTGGGACACAGACATCTACCTGGCACGCCAGATTGTGAGCGAGAAGCTCAATGAAGTGGCCGGACGCCTGCCCCAAGGTGTGGGCGAGCCGACGCTGGGACCTCAGTCGTCCATCCTGGGCGAGATGATGATTATAGGCCTTACGGCAGACTCCACCTCGATGCTCGACCTGCGCACGCTGGCCGACTGGACCATCCGCCCGCGCCTGCTCTCCACCGGAGGCGTGGCACAAGTAGCCGTGCTGGGCGGCGACGTGAAGGAGTACCAGATACGGATAGACCCCGAGCGCATGGCCCATTATGGCGTGACCATGGCCGATGTGCTGGCCGCCACGCGCGACATGAACCTCAATGCCAACGGCGGCGTGCTCTACGAGTGGAGCAACGAGTACATCGTGCGCGGGCTGGTGTCCACCACCCGGGTAGACGAGCTGGCCAAGAGCGTGGTGAAGCAAGGTGTGCTGCTCGAAGACATCGCCACGGTGGGCATAGGCGCGCAGGTGCCCAAGCTCGGCACGGCTTCGGAGAAGGGCCGACCGGCCGTGCTCCTCACCGTCACCAAGCAACCTGCCACCAGCACCCTGGAGCTGACCGACCGCCTGGAGGCCGCCTTGGACGACCTGGGGAAGAACCTCCCCCCCGACGTGCACGTCTCCACCGACATCTTCCGCCAAAGCCGCTTCATCGAAAGCTCCATAGGCAATGTGAGGAAGTCGCTCGTCGAGGGCGGCATATTCGTGGTTATCGTGCTGTTCCTCTTCCTTGCCAACGTGCGCACCACGCTCATCTCGCTCGTCACCCTGCCCCTGTCGCTGGTCATGAGCCTGCTCGTGCTGCACTACATGGGCCTCACCATCAACACCATGAGCCTGGGCGGCATGGCCATCGCCATCGGCTCGCTGGTAGATGACGCCATTGTCGACGTGGAGAACGTCTACCGCCGCCTGCACGAGAACCGCCTTCTCCCCGTAGGCCAACGCCTGCCCATCAAGGAACTGGTGTTCCAGGCCTCGCGCGAAGTGCGCATGCCCATCCTCAACTCCACGCTCATCATCATCTGCTGCTTCGTGCCCTTGTTCTTCCTCAGCGGCATGGAGGGACGGATGCTGGTGCCCCTGGGCGTGGCCTTCATCACCGCGCTGGCGGCATCGACGCTGGTGGCGCTGACACTTACTCCGGTGCTCTGCTCCTACCTGCTGAAAGGTAAAAAAGATACACAGAATAATATCTCTGAGACACCATGCGAGGTATCTGCTGGACACCACGCGTGGTGTCGGTCGGAGACCACGCGTGATGTCGGGCATACACCACGCGTGGTGTCGGGTAGTGACCACGCGTGGTGTCCGATACCCCCCTCCAGAAGTACCTCTGGGGCCGATTCCAAGGTAGCCCGATGGCTGAAGGGGTGGTATGAGGTGCTGTTGCTGAAATCTTTACAACATGGACGTGCCGTGGTGGGCATCACCGTCGTCCTGTTCATCGCAGCCGTGTGCTTGTTTTTCACCCTTGGGCGATCATTCCTGCCCCCGTTCAATGAGGGCTCGTTCACCATCAACGTGTCCACCCTGCCCGGCATCTCGCTCGAAGAGAGCGACCGCATCGGGCACCGCGCCGAAGAGCTGCTCATGTCCATACCCGAGATTCAGACCGTGGCACGCAAGACGGGCCGTGCCGAGCTCGACGAGCATGCCCTCGGCGTGAACGTCAGCGAACTGGAGGCGCCCTTCGAACTGGATGGCCGTTCGCGCGCCGAGCTCACCGCCGAGGTCCGTCAGAAACTGGGCACCCTGACCGGCGCCGTGGTGGAGATAGGCCAGCCCATCAGCCACCGCATCGACGCCATGCTGAGCGGCACGCAGGCCAACATCGCCATCAAGCTCTTTGGCGACGACCTGACGCGCATGTACCGTCTGGCCCAGGACATCCGCACCGCCATCGAGGACGTGCCCGGCGTGGCCGACCTCAATGTGGAGCAGCAGGTGGAGCGTCCGCAGCTCACCATCAGCCCCCGCCGCCAGATGCTGGCACAGTATGGCATCACCCTGCCGCAGTTTGCCGAGTACGTGCGCCTCTGCTTGGCCGGCGAGGCCGTGAGCCAGGTGTACGAGGAGGGGAAGACGTTCGACCTCGTCGTCCGTGTGGCCGACCATGAGCGCGGCTCGGCCGAACGCATCGGTTCCCTGCTCATCGACACGGGCACGGGGCAGCCGGTACCCCTGTCCTACGTGGCCGACATACGCAGCACCACGGGGCCCAACACCATCAGCCGCGAGAACGTGAAGCGCAAGATCGTGGTGTCGGCCAACGTCGAAGGGCGCGACCTGCTCAGCACGGTGGACGAGATACAGCAGCGCATCGACCAGCACATCACCCTGCCCGAGGGCTACCATGTGGAGATGGGCGGCCAGTTTGAGAGCGAACGCGAGGCCAGCCGCACGCTGGCACTGACGTCGTGCATGGCGCTGGTGGTGATATTCCTGCTGCTGTATGGCCAGTTCCGCAGCATCAAGGAGAGCGCGGTGATACTCATCAACCTGCCCCTGGCACTCATAGGCGGAGTCTTCGCCCTGATGCTCACCACGGGCGAGGTCAGCATACCGGCCATCATAGGGTTCATCTCACTGTTCGGCATCGCCACGCGCAATGGCATGCTGCTCGTCAGTCACTACGCCCACCTGCAACGGGAGGAAGGCTACGGCGTGAGGGACAGCGTCATCCGGGGTTCGCTCGACCGCCTCAACCCCATCCTCATGACCGCCTTGTGCAGCGCGCTGGCCCTCATCCCACTCGCCGTGGGCGGCGACTTGCCCGGCAACGAGATACAAAGCCCCATGGCCAAGGTGATACTGGGCGGACTGCTCACGTCTACCTTCCTCAACGGGTTCATCATCCCCATTGTATATCTACACATCCATAAGCAAAAACTATGAATAAGAACTGCATATTGCCCTTCGCCCTGCTCCTCACCTTCGCTGTGGGGAGCGCCGGGGCACAAGATGGCGTGACCCAAGTGTTGCGCCAGGTAGAAGAGAACAATCCCGCGCTGAAGAGTGCCGTCTACGACGCCTCCTCGCAGAAACTGGCCAACCGGGCCGAGAACAACCTGGAGAACCCCTCGCTGTCCTACTCCCACCTGTGGGACTCCGACGACAAAGACATCACCGTGGGCGAACTGGTCATCTCCCAAGGCTTCGACTTTCCCAGCCTCTATGCCACCCGGGGCAAGGTGAACCGTCTGCGTGCCTCGGCTCTTGATGCCCAAGCCGAAGCGACACGACAGGACATCCTGCTACAGGCCAAGGAGTTGTGCATGGACATCATCCGCCTGAAGCGCACACAGTCTGTGCTCGACGAACGCCTGGGCAATGCCGAGTCGCTGGCCAAGCTTTACGCTACCCGCCTGTCCACCGGCGATGCCAATGCACTGGAGGTGAATAAGGTAAACCTCGAACTGCTGAACGTACGCACCGAGAGCCGCACCAACCGGACAGCCCTCGACGCCGCACTGGACCAACTCGCCGCACTGAACGGGGGCCTGCCTGTCGACGCCTCGGCACTGACCGACTATCCCTCTGCCCCCCTGCCCTCACAAAGCTTTGAGGACATCTGCGACGAGCTCCTAGCCGCCGACCCGTCACTCCGTGCCCTGCAAGGAGAACAGCTGGCCGCCGAGAAGCAAATCTCCGTGTCCCGCCAAGGATGGCTCCCACGGTTAGAGCTCGGGTATCGACGCAACACCGAGACGCGCCACCCGCTGAACGGTGTAGTGGTGGGATTCTCCTTCCCCTTATTCGAAAACCGCGGCAAGGTGAAGCTGGCCAAGGCACAAAGCCTTGGTGCAAGCCTCCGCCGGGACGATGCCAGACTGAAAGCCGCCTCTTACCTGGCACAATGTTACGACGAGGCCCGCAATCTGTATGCCTCTATTGAGGAATACAGGCAGACCTTAAGTAGCCAACAAGACCTGGCCTTGCTGCGCCGTGCCCTCGATGGCGGCGAGATAAGCATGATAGAGTATTTCGTGGAAGTATCGGTGGTATACCAAAGCCAGACCAATCTACTTCAGCTGGAGTGCCAGTACCAAAAGGCCATGGCACGGTTGTACCGAAGCCGGTTGTAACTGCACAACCAGAAGCGGGGCATGCCTCCGGAAGAACCTTTTATAAAGGTGAAGGGTCTTCCGAGGGCATGTACCCGCTTTTTATGCGCCACTCCTGCGGGTAGAGGTTATTGGCACGATTACCTACATTCTTCATAAAGCCCAAAGGGCAGCCCCTATACGTGGCAAGGAGGTATCCGCGTGGCGCATCTCCAGGCAAAGCTATGCTCTCGCGCCGCAAGTAGCCGATGGCTCGGGCATAACCCAAGGGTACGCGGGGGAAAACACCTGCCTCCATCAGCAAGCTCATGGCCAGAGAGTGGCAAGGCATGAGGTCATGGCCTTTCAGTTGGGCAATAGCCGTACCTGCCGTGAGAAGATGCAAAGAGCGGCTTTGTAAAAGGTTGAGTGTATCCATCCACCTGCGGGGAAAAGCCAAAGCCAAGTCCTCCCACGCCAGCACTTCATACTCCGTAGAGGTAGAAGAAGACAACCAGCCTCGGACAGTTTCCAGTTGAGTTTTCGAAAATGTATTGACCGACTTCTTGGCTGGCTTCTTGCCGGCCTTTTCCTTTTTCCGCCCCAAAATAGCTGGGGTAGTGCCGGCCTCACCGTCCGTCTTGCGAAGAACGGCCATAAAGAGACCCTCACCCCGCGTGTGGTGGGGCAAAAAGCGGTAGACGGGGAAGTCCTCATCGGGCAGGAGGCATCCGGTAATGCCCCATGAGGAAGGAATATCAAGTGGAAGGATATCGGCACCAAGCTCATCGCGTATCCAACGGACATTCTCCTCATTTTCCTTTATATTATAGGTACAAGTACTATATATTAACAGTCCGCCCGGCTTCAGCGCAGGCCAAATGGCTTGCAGGATGCGGCGTTGCCTGTCTTGGCAAGTGTCTACATTGGCTATGCTCCACTCTGCAATACTGACTTCGTCTTTACGAAACATGCCTTCTCCCGAACAAGGAACATCGGCAAGCACAAGGTCGAAGCAAGCTTCCAAAGGAGTGAAATCGGCCGGACTATTGTTGGTGACCACTACTGAGGTATGCCCCCAACGGGTCATATTTTCGGCCAATATCTGGGCACGTGTACGCACTATTTCATTGGAAATAAGCAGGCTGTCATCGGGTAAGAGGCTGCGCAGGTGAGTAGACTTTCCACCAGGAGAAGCACAAAGGTCGAGCACACACAAAGGGATACTCTTATCTATATATTGGCATAAGACTTGCTCCAGAAACATTGATGATGCTTCCTGCACATAGTATAGCCCGGCATGCCATAAGGGGTCGAAGGTAAAAGCAGGCCTCTTGTCCAGGTAGTATCCAGACGCACACCAAGGTACCTGCTCCGACAACTGCCCCACTGACGGCAAGAGTTCCTGATATTTCTTCCCATTCAAACGAATGCTTATGGGAGATTCGGTCCGCAGGACATCTATCAACCTTCCGGCTTCGGTCTGCCCCAACAAGGAATTGGTTTGTTCAATGAATTCAATGGGTAGGTTCATATATACACTATCAGCCTATAATTATTCGACAAAGGTACAAGAAAAAACGGGAAAAAACTTATCTTTGCGAAACTATGCTAAAACTCACCACATACCGCAAGGGAAGTTCCATTCCGGCCTTGCCGGGCACTGATACTTTCCACTCTACCGAGTTGTTTCGTACGTATGAAGCCACGCCCGGTTACTCTCCCCTACTCATTACCGCTTCGATGAACGGAAAGGTGGTGGGCAAGCTGCTGGGCACATTGCGCCGAAGCCAGCGCCTTTCCCCTCCGGGACTTATCAAAATATGTGTGGTATACGGTGTGGGCGAGTACTTCGGCACTACCTTTTGCAAAGACGAGGTCTTCGCCGAACTTTTACAACGCCTTTCCGAGGAGGCGGAACGGGATAGTTTCCTCATAGAATTCCGTAACCTGCCCGATGCCAAGTTCGGATACAAGGCATTCAGGCAAAACGGATATTTCTCCATTAGCTGGCTACGGGTAAGGAACTCTCTGCACAACTCGGACAAAACGAACAATTGGTTCAGCCCTTCACGCTTACGCCAAGTTAAGAAAGGCCTAACCAATGGTGCGTTAGTGAAGGAGGCACAAACGATGGATGAAATCAAGTCGTTTGCCCGGATGCTACGCCACGTCTATTCATGGAAAGTGCGCAGGCACTTCCCCAGCATGGAATTTTTCCTGCAATTGGAAAAACAGATGACCGGAAAGCAATATAGCAAGATATTCATAGTGACCTACCGCGGACGTATCATCGGAGGAAGTGTGTGTACATATAGCAATGACAATGCCTATCTGTGGTTTTCGGGTGGCATGCGAAAAACATATATCAGACAATATCCAGGCGTATTGGCCGTATGGGCGGCATTGGAAGATGCCAAACAACGCAAATACCGTCATCTGGAATTTATGGATGTAGGCCTTCCTTTTCATCGGCATGGATACCGAGATTTTGTATTACGTTTTGGAGGTCGGCAGATAGGCTCACGACGTTGGTTCCGCTTTCGTTGGAAGTGGCTCAACTCCTTATTCAAATGGCTACTCGATTAAAGCGCATTGCTTAACCGTTATTACGGTATTCCACAGAGCTTATCTACGCATCATTCGGAGGTTTCTCCGGACTTTTTAAGCAACAGCACCGGCGTGCCTGCTTCATTGTAAAGCTCTATTTTACCTTCTTCTACTATACCGAACGACTTCACAGAGTTGAGTGCCTGGAGTATTTGGCTTTCCACCTCCATGTCAGGACAGGCCATCATGGTACTGATAACTTGTCCGAAAGTCAGCTTGGGATTTGTTCCCTCTACTTCTTCCAGTTCGAAGGCACCATTGATAATGTTGCATCCTGCATTGCCATGCAAACGTTTTTCAGACGTGTTAAACTCCAAGAAAGGTTGCTTCTCCATACCTTGGGGCACAGACATGCCACCCACTTGTTCTACCTCCCAACGTCCATTCAAAACAAACGGCATGGCCTGCGCATCCTTCTTCTGCAACACTAGGATAGGACGCTTGGACGATCCACATAGCGCAAGATTACCATCGTCCAGCTTACGATACCTCTTTACTTGCGCCAAAGCAGAAAGTACGTTACGCTCCAACGTCATGTCGGGGCACATCATGCGAGTGCTACCCAGTTGCCCCAAGTCTATCTTGCCAGGCTTGGCATTTATGTCTATCGTGCCCATCAGGCGGTTACATCCGCTATTGCCATACACACGCCCGTCCTTCGTACTGAAACCGATAGAAGGAAAAGGCTGCTCAGGAGCAGGAACTATCGCAGTACCGTTGAGTTCAATGATATTCCATTCGCCTTCAAGGTCAGATAACGTCATGACATTCTTCACCGAACCGCAAGACAATAACAAGACTGCCATACCTAAAGAAACTATTACTTTTTTCATCATTGTTTATAGTTTTAATTGTTTATCATACGACCGACAAAGCACGAGCTGCAACCAGCCCAGAAAACAAATATGCCTTCCGGCCGGGCGCAAAGATAAATAAAAAGCCAGAAAAAACAGCACCTGCCTGCCTTGCCACGAAACTTTCTCCAAACTATTAACCGTAAATTACCTTTTATATAAGAATTAAACAGTATATTTGCTCTCGGAAAGGCATGACTTTTCTTTTGCAAAGCCATCGCCTTCTCCAAACATTGACAAAAGCAGAGTATAAATCACACAAAAAAACATCACACAGATGGGTAAAGTCCTTATTATCGGCGCAGGCGGTGTAGGAACTGTTGTTGCGCACAAAGTAGCTCAAAATCCAGATGTATTTACTGACATCATGATTGCCAGCCGAACCAAGTCGAAATGCGACGCCATAGTGGAGGCTATCGGTAACCCCAACATCAAGACAGCACAAGTGGATGCCGACCAAGTGAACGAACTGATTTCCTTATTCAACAGTTTCCGGCCGGACATCGTCATTAACGTAGCATTACCCTATCAAGACCTCACCATCATGGAGGCTTGCTTGAAGACGGGCGTTAACTACCTCGACACAGCCAACTACGAGCCGAAAGACGTGGCACACTTCGAATACAGCTGGCAATGGGCCTACAAAAAACGCTTTGAAGATGCCGGGCTCACAGCCATCCTGGGATGCGGATTCGATCCTGGCGTAAGCGGCGTATACACGGCATATGCCGCCAAACACCACTTCGACGAAATACAATACCTGGACATCGTAGATTGCAATGCGGGAAACCACCACAAGGCATTTGCCACCAATTTTAATCCGGAAATCAACATCCGCGAAATCACCCAGAACGGCCGTTATTACGAAAATGGACAATGGGTTACTACCAAGCCGCTGGAAATACACAAAGCACTTACCTATCCTAACATCGGCCCACGAGAGTCTTACCTGCTCTACCACGAGGAACTGGAGTCACTGGTAAAAAACTTCCCCAGCATAAAGCGGGCACGCTTCTGGATGACCTTCGGGCAAGAATATCTTACACATCTACGCGTCATACAAGACATCGGCATGGCACGTATCGACCCGATAGATTATAATGGCATGAAGATTGTGCCCCTGCAATTCCTCAAAGCTGTACTCCCCAATCCGCAAGACTTGGGAGAAAACTATGACGGAGAAACCTCCATAGGATGCCGCATCCGTGGATTGAAGGACGGGAAAGAACATACGTATTACATATACAACAACTGTAGCCACCAAGCCGCCTATAAAGAAACTGGCATGCAAGGCGTGAGCTACACCACGGGGGTGCCTGCCATGATAGGTGCCATGATGTTCTTGAAAGGCCTTTGGAAGCGTCCAGGCGTATGGAATGTAGAAGAATTCGACCCCGATCCCTTCATGGAACAACTGAACAAACAAGGTCTGCCTTGGCATGAAGTAATGGATGAAGATTTAGAACTTTAAACACACACACATATTTCAATATGAACGTAGGAGACAAAGCCCCTGAAATACTTGGGCTCAACGAAAAAGGGGAAGAAATACGTCTGTCCGACTATAAAGGCCGGAAAATTGTGCTATATTTCTATCCCAAAGACAACACTTCGGGTTGTACGGCACAGGCATGCAATCTGCGCGATAACTATGCCGACCTCCGTAAGGCTGGCTATGAAGTAATCGGTGTAAGCGTAGACGATGCCAAATCGCACCAGAAGTTTATTGAGAAAAACAACTTGCCCTTTACCCTGATAGCCGACACCGACAAACAATTGGTAGAACAATTTGGCGTATGGGGCGAAAAAAGTATGTATGGGCGCAAATACATGGGAACCTTCCGCACTACTTTCATCATCAATGAAGAAGGTATTGTAGAACGCATCATCTCTTCCAAGGAAGTGAAAACCAAAAACCATGCCGCACAAATACTATAAATATATTAACCTATAAAACACAACAACCAACGTGGCAAAGAAAGACGAATTGAACTTTGAGAGCGGAAACGGCATACAAATACCTAACACTCAAAAATTGGATGCCCTGAAAGCCGCCATGGAAAAGATAGAGAAAAACTTCGGAAAAGGCTCTATCATGAAAATGGGAAGTGAAAACATTGAGCAGATTGAAGTCATACCCACCGGCTCTATCGGTCTGAATGCAGCCTTAGGTGTAGGTGGATATCCAAGAGGAAGAATCATTGAAATCTACGGCCCTGAATCATCTGGTAAAACCACATTAGCCATACATGCCATTGCGGAAGCACAGAAAATGGGAGGGATTGCCGCATTCATTGATGCCGAGCATGCTTTCGACCGTTTTTATGCCGCCAAACTCGGCGTGGACGTAGACAACCTCCTCATTTCACAACCCGATGACGGTGAACAAGCTTTGGAAATTGCCGACCAACTGATACGTTCATCTGCCATCGACATCATCATCATAGATTCCGTAGCCGCACTGACCCCCCGGGCTGAAATAGAGGGCGACATGGGCGAAAACAAAGTGGGGCTTCAAGCCCGCCTGATGTCACAAGCCTTACGCAAGCTGACGGGTACTGTGAGCAAGACACAAACCACCTGCATCTTCATCAACCAGCTCCGTGAAAAAATCGGCGTAACATTTGGCAACCCCGAAACGACTACCGGAGGAAATGCGCTGAAGTTCTATTCTTCCGTACGCATCGACATCCGCCCGGGCCAAACAATAAAGAATGGTGATGAAGTGATAGGACGGCAAACCAAGGTAAAAGTGGTAAAAAACAAAGTTGCTCCACCCTTCCGCCGCGCCGAGTTCGACATCATGTTTGGCGAAGGCATATCCCGTGCCGGAGAAATCATCGACTTAGGTGTAGAGCTTGAAATCATAAAAAAGAGTGGTTCATGGTTCAGCTATAATGGCACAAAACTTGCCCAAGGTAGGGATGCCGCCAAGCAGGCTTTATTAGACAACCCCGAATTGGCAGAAGAACTGGAAGCCCTTGTTTTCGAAGGACTCAAGCACGAGAAGTAGGATGAAAATCTATGAATAATAAAAGGGACACACCGAAAAAAACAGTGTGTCCTTTTTCTATAATCTTATTTTTTCATCTTGACTTCATACAAATCGTTACGCCGATCTTTGAGATTACGCACGCTACCATAAGTATGCAGCTCATTAAGCAAGTCAAGGTCAACATCGGATACCAGAATCATCTCCGTATTAGGAGTAGCCTCAGCACGCTTGCCATCGGTAGGAAAGGTGAAGTCACACGGGGTAAACACACCACTTTGCGCATACTGTATGTCCATGTTATGCACACGGGGCAAATTGCCCACACTTCCTGCTATGACTACGAAGCACTCATTTTCGATAGCACGCGCATGGGCACATACCTGTACCCGGCTATAGGCATTCTGTGTATCGGTCATGAAAGGTACAAAGAGTATCTGCATCCCCTGGTCGGCCATGATACGCGACAATTCGGGAAATTCCACATCATAACATATCAGCACACCTATCTTTGCACAATCCGTATCAAATGTACGGAGCAGACGTCCGCCATTCAGTCCCCAAGTTTTTATTTCATCGGGAGTGACGTGGATTTTCTCATACATTTCGTAAGTACCGTCACGCCGGCAAAGAAAACCTACATTATACAAACGCCCATCTTCCTTAATGAGGGGCATGCTTCCGGTAATGATGTTGATGTTGTAACTGATTGCCAACTTCAAGAAACGGTCGAGAATGTCCGACGTGTACGTGGCCAAGCCACGAATGGCTTCCGACTCGGTGCGGTCGTTGAAGTTTGCCATGAGAGGAGCATTGAAATATTCGGGGAAAAGCACAAAATCGCTCTGATACCCCGACACCGAGTCTACAAAGAACTCTACCTGCTCAAACAGGTCGTCCAGCGTCTTGTAAGCACGCATCTGCCATTGCACCAGGCCCACACGCACCGTTGTCTTGGGACTGATATAATCCTGCGTAGGAGGCTGGTAATATATGTTGTCCCATTGAAGCAGACAAGCATAATGCTTAGATTCTTCATCATTCGGAAGATAATTGCGCATAACCTTGCGCACGTGAAAATCATTGCTCAGCTGAAAGGTGAGCACAGGGTCGTATATCTCCTTGCGCCGCACTTTGTCGATGTATTCCTTAGGACGCATCTGGTCGGCGTACTTATGATAATTGGGGATGCGGCCGCCAAACATGATGGCCTTCAGATTGAGCTCCTCGCAAAGCTCTTTGCGATATTCGTACATGCGCCGGGCCAGACGCAACCCCCTGTAATCGGGATGCACAAATACCTCAATGCCGTAGAGGATGTTGCCCTTGGGATTGTGTGTGTTGAAGGTCTCCCTCCCTGTCACTTGCGCATAGGTGTGGTCATTTTTCACCTTGTCATAATCCACAATGATGGAAAGGGCGCAACCCACTATCTTATCGTCCACCACCGTCACAATCTGCCCTTCGGGAAAGATGTGTATCAGTTTCTCTATCTGCGCGTGTGTCCAAAACACATCACTTCCATCGGCGTAGACGCGGGTGAACGACTGCGCCAGCTGGTCGTAATCTTCTATCTGAAGGTTACGTATTTGTACTTTGTTGATTTTAGGCGATTCCATGTCAAAATAAATCATAATACCTATTAAGCGTGATAACGGCATGAGGAACGAGAATCCCTTTTTCCTCGTAAACCTCTATTTCTCTGCACATTATCACCTTATTTACTCTTCGATAAGAATAAAGTGTTAGTTTATCAGCATTAAACGGACAGTTTATCAATATTAAACTGGCGGTTTATCAATACTAAACTAAAGCTTTGTCCGTATTTGAAGCGAACATGGCTTTGCACTTTCATTCATAATCTATAATTTTTACTATATAATATCGTTCGTCAGAAACGCACCTGCACCTGCGTTTGCACAAGATTGGAGGCCTCGAAGGCACGGGGCACGCGGCGCGTATATTGCACCTGCAGGCGGCACTTGGGGTAAAACCACCATTGCAGACCCGCCACGTAGTTTGTCTGGCCATTGTCCGCATCAGCGCGATTACGGTTGAAGTAATCGTACGAAGCAACGATGTCCACACGCGGCAATACATGGGCCGAAACCGTGGCATAGGCTCCTTCGCTCCGGACGCGCCCGTCGCGCCCGCGCAGATATTCCGTCCTAAGGTCAAGATAACGGGATTTCAACATCGCACCGGCCGACCAGCGGTCTCGCCGGTAGCTCTGTCCTGTCTTTATGTCTGGATTTACCGCCGACTCGGCCACGGTGCATCCCCTACCCTTTACGAACGTACCGCCTACGGTAAGCCATTCCGTCGGGTGCATCTTAAGGCTTCCCACCACATCTTTCCGCTTATTGCCATCTTTCCGGTTGATACCCTGCCCGTTCATCAGTGCCAAGTTGTAGTCAAGCCACCCGTCCAGTACCGTACCATAGAACATGGCTCCCAAGTCGCGGCCGGTGTGCGAGCCATAAAGCGGGTCGCTTCCATCATACCCGGCAAGGTAGTTGACAGCCTGTGAATTGCAATTTATCAATTCAAGCACACTTGGCGAGAGAGGGTTTTCAAACGAATACATGGTCTTGAACTGTCCCACACGCACAGTAAGGCCGGGCACAATGGTGTACTCCGTGTATGCCTCAAGCACTTTGGGCGAATTGGCACAACTAAACATGAAGTAGCACGTCCACTGGTCGGTAATACGTCCACGAGCCATGAGTATGGCACGCTTCACCTCAAAGGTATTGCTACTTCCTTCAGAACCGTCTTGATAAGTATAGCCCAGCTGCAGGTATCCCTCGAGCGTAATGCGTTGCTTCAAGGTGTTGACCACAGTAGACAAAGTGGAAGACTGCTCTGGTTGCTGCTGCTGAGCATGGACCGTAGTGCTAAGAACGCCAACACTCAAGGCGAGTAATAGTCTTTTCATAACAATATAAAAGAAGGCAACCCGCCTCCAGGCGTTTTCACACCTCCGGCGGATTGCCTCTTGTAAAGCATGTGACAAAGATTATTCGTTGATAGCGGCAATGCCGGGCAGAACCTTGCCTTCAATAGCTTCGAGCAGAGCACCACCACCTGTAGAGACATAGGATACGCCATTGGCCAAGCCAAATTTGTTGACGCAAGCTACTGAATCACCTCCGCCTACCAAAGAGAATGCACCATTCTTCGTAGCCTCAACAACAGCCTCGCCTATAGCACGTGAGCCGTGTGTGAAGTTATCGAATTCAAAGACACCGGCAGGACCATTCCACAGGATAGTCTTGGAGCCTTTAATAACATCGGCAAAGAGTTTCTCCGTCTCAGGACCGATATCAAGTCCTTCCCATCCATCGGGAATTTCGTTGACTTTGCAGAACTGAGTGTTAGCGTCGTTAGAGAACGCATCGGCTATCTTAGCATCAACAGCCAACACGAGATTTACACCTTTTTCCTTGGCTTTCTTCAGCAAATCGAGAGCGAGGTCGAGCTTATCATCCTCACAAATCGAAAGACCAATCTTGCCGCCCAGTGCCTTAGTGAAAGTGTAAGTCATGCCGCCTGCAATGATGAGGTTGTCAACCTTATTGAGAAGATTCTCAATGATATCAATCTTGCTGGATACCTTTGAGCCACCCATAATGGCAGTGAAAGGACGATGAATATCATTCAATACCTTGTCCACAGCCTTTACCTCCTTCTCCATGAGGTAGCCGAACATTTTGTTGTCCTTATCAAAATATTTAGCAATAAGCGCCGTAGAAGCGTGTGCACGGTGGGCTGTTCCGAAAGCATCGTTCACATAGCAATCTGCATACGAAGCCAATTTCTTAGTGAATTCCTTCTGACTCTCCTTAACAGCAGCCTTTGCAACTTTCTTCTCCTCATCGCTGGCATCTTCGGCCAATCCACGGGGCTTGCCTTCTTCTTCAGCATAGAAACGCAGGTTTTCGAGCAAAAGCACTTCACCCGGCTTCAAGGCTGCTGCCTTCTTTGCTGCATCCTCACCCATACAATCATCTGCAAACTGAACAGAAGTGCCCAGCAATTCTTCGAGATGCTTAATGATATGTTTCAGAGAGAACTTGTCCGTTGGACCTTTCGGGCGACCCAAGTGAGAACCGATGATGATGCTACCACCGTCGGCCAAAATTTTCTTGAGCGTAGGCATGGCGGCACGCATGCGGGTGTCGTCTGTGATGTTGAAATTTTCGTCCAAGGGCACATTGAAATCCACACGGACGAATGCCTTTTTACCGGCAAAGTTGAATTGATCGATTGTCATAACTCTATTAATTTAAAAGTGTTACAATAGTCTGCTTTTCGCACCCGCAAAGGTAATATTTATTTTGGTAAATTGATTAGAAATGACTGGATTTTTAGATGCCAGTCTATAAGTTGACAAAAACAATCTTACTCCATACCATGCAACTCTCTATAATGCTTACACCAAGAGCGCAAGCCACATTCTTCGCAATGGGGCACGCGTGCCTGACACGTATAGCGCCCGTGCAAGATAAGCCAATGGTGGGCTACGGATATGTCTGCCTCGGAAATGTTCTTTACCAATTCGCGCTCTACACTCAAAGGAGTAGTGCACTTGTCCGATACCAATCCTAAGCGATGGCTCACGCGGAAAACATGCGTATCAACCGCCATTGTGGGTTTGCCAAAAGCCACAGATTGCACTACATTGGCTGTTTTTCGTCCTACACCGGGCAACTTCACGAGGTCGTCCAATGTATCAGGCACCTGTCCGTTGAAATCCTTCACCAGCATACGAGCCATGCCTACCAGATGCTTGGCTTTGTTATTAGGATAAGACACACTACGCACATATTCGTACATCACCTCTGGTGTAGTGGAAGCCAATGACTCTGGCGTAGGAAAATCCCTGTAAATGGCCGGCGTCACCATGTTGACGCGCTTATCCGTGCATTGAGCCGAGAGGATGACGGCTATAATCAGTTGAAAAGGATTATCATAATGAAGTTCTGTCTCGGCTACAGGCATATTTTGCTTGAACCAAGCTATGATTCCTTCGTATCGTTCTTTCTTTCTCATCTCAACTTATTCTTATGATAATGTGGAGATACTTTCAGATAAAAATATAGAGTGGATATCACCGTAAGGCACGCACCGAAAAGATAAGCCCGATCAAAGCTGCTCACCTCGGCTATGTATCCTCCGGCCAGCATGCCAATGCCGATGCCCACATCCCACGACGTAAGATAGGTAGAAGTAGCCGTGCCCCGCTGACTATTGGGCGCAAGGTTGACAAACAAGGTGTTATAGGCAGGAAACATGATACCGAACCCCACACCCAGCATCAAAGCTATGGAGAAAAACAGCACACGACATGCTGAAGCATCCCAATTTATCACCTCCACACATCCGGCCAAAAGGAAAAAACTCACAATCACAATGTAAAGCCCCACTTTAATCAATTGCGTCACCTTACCTTTATCCACCAACCGGCCGGAAAATAAGCGGGAAATAGCCATACCCACTGCCATACACGTAAAGAAAAAACCAGTAGACACATCAAGCCCTATCTGACGAGCATACATGGCCACATAGTTGGTTGTCATACCATAAGGGATGGAGAGTAGCAACAACCCTAGTCCTGCTGGAAGTCCCTTGAGCAAAATGAAACGGTCGAGCGAAATAGGATCACGTTTCACAGGCGGCTTGTAAGGAGTCTTCACCAAAGCGGCACAGCCCAAACCTGCGGCACACGATAACAGGGAACATGTGAATATCCACGTATAAGATACCCCGGCATCGTGCATAAACAAGCCTACCATAGGGCCAATGGACATGGCGATATTGTTGGCCAGCCCATAATATCCCAACCCCTCGCCACGACGAGATGAAGGCATAATGTCGATAACAATAGTATTTCCCCCTACCGTCACCATGCCGAACGACACGCCATGCACCACGCGCAACATGACGAACAACGTCAATGTACCTGCCACCAGATACCCGCCGAAAATGGCTGTAAAGATGAAATATGCTATCAAATAAAGTGGTTTGCGAGCAAACGTATCGAGTAGATAGCCCGAAAACGGACGGATGCACAAGGCAGCAATAGTGTAGCACGACAACACCACGCCTATCATAGCCTTATCGGCCCCGAACACCTCCGACAAATAAAAAGGCAGCACCGGCATCATCAACCAAAAGCCGAAATACAGCAGGAAGTTGGCTGCCAGAATCAAGCAATAACTCGGGGTAACAAGTCTGTCTTTCATTGCTATTCAAAAACTTAAGAATGAAAGCCCTGCAACTTCCGGCAGGAATCCTTCATTCTTCTTATTTGAATCAGTATGCGGCCTCAAACTCGCGCAAGAAGCGCACGTCGTTCTCCGAGAACAGGCGCAAATCGCTTACACGATACTTCAGGTTGGCAATGCGCTCAATACCCATGCCCAAAGCATAGCCGCTATACACCTTACTGTCAATACCGCAAGCGTCGAGCACGGCAGGGTCTACCATACCACATCCCAGGATTTCCACCCAACCGGTGTGCTTGCAGAAGGGGCATCCCTTACCGCCGCAGATGTTGCAACTGATGTCCATCTCGGCACTCGGCTCGGTAAAGGGGAAATATGACGGGCGCAGACGAATGCGCGTGTCTTCGCCAAACATTTCCTGGGCAAAGAGTAGGAGCACCTGCTTCAGGTCGGTAAACGACACATTTTTGTCCACATACAGCCCCTCGACCTGATGGAAGAAGCAATGTGCCCGGTAACTGATGGCCTCGTTGCGATACACACGCCCCGGGCAGATGATGCGGATGGGCGGTTGGGCATGCTCCATGGAGCGCACCTGTACGCTGCTGGTGTGCGAACGGAGGATAATGTTTTTCGTCACATCCTGCTCGTTGACATCGATAAAGAACGTGTCCTGCATATCCCTGGCAGGGTGATCGGCGGCAAAGTTCAGTTTGGTGTACACGTGCAGGTCGTCTTCCACCTCCGGGCCTTCGGCAATGCTGAAGCCCTGGTGGGCGAAGATGTCGATAATCTCGTTGCGCACGATGGAAAGCGGGTGGCGTGTACCGAGGCCCACGGGATAAGCGGTGCGCGTCAGGTCGAAGTCGTGGGCATGGGTGTCGAGGCTGTCGAACGCGTCCTTGAGGGCGGCAATCTTCTCCTGCACCTTGTTTTTCAACTCATTGAGACGCATGCCCACTTCTTTCTTCTGCTCGGCGGGCACGGCCCTGAAGTCGGCCATCAAGGCATTGATGGCGCCCTTCTTGCTGAGGTATTTGATGCGCAACGCTTCCACCTCTTCAGCGTTGCCGGCCTGCATGGCCTCTACTTCCTTGAGTAGTTGTTCTATCTTGGCTATCATAATATATAATGGTATTTATCCGGTTAAGACGTTGCAAAGATAATGCTTTATCGCTTCCGTTGGATGGCTATCGGCGTAAAATCACTCCGCATCGGCCGGAAGCTCGCCCCGCAGATGTTCCACCCAGATGCGGGCGGCCGTCTCCACCATGCGCGGGCAGGGGCGCTTGGCGTAATATTCGGGCGTGCGCTCCGAGGCTTGTGGCGAGCCTTCGGGCTGCTTGAGCCCCAGCAGTTCGGCACAAATGAGCGAGCCGTTGCGCCGCTTGAACTCGGCCGCCAGGCGCTGCACGAGGGCATAATTGGCCGACTTGGCCGCACGGTCGTCCCCCCGCAAGGCGCATTGCTCCAGTCCGGCCAGCATGAACAGGCCGCAGGCCGTGCCGCATGTCATGCGCATGCGCCCAATGCCCCCGCCGAAGGAGGCCGACATGTGCAGGGCCTGCTCTTCGGTGAAGCCATACAGGTCGGCAAACGCCACCACGACGGATTGTGAGCAGTTGAAGCCGCTGCGGAACAGCGCCACAGCGCGCGTTATTCTTTCTTCCAGTTCCATAAAAAATGTCCTTTATAACCGTTTTGTCTATCTTTTTATCACCGACACAACTGCGACATGGCGTGGTTTTCACACCCCCAAGGCCTCGGCTAGAAGCAGCAGGTTGAGCACCGTCACCACCCCCGCTATGGCATAGAGCACGCACGCGCTGAGGCGGCTGTTGGCATACCGGCCCATGACCCTGCGCGACGAGGTGAGCCCCACCTGCAGGAATACCGTGAAGGGAAGCTGGATGCTGAGCACCATCTGCGACACCAGCAGCCCGCGGAAGGGGTCGCCGATGAAGCATATCAGCACCAGCGCGACGCCCAGCGACAGGATCACGCCCGCCTGCGAGTGGCTATCGCGTATGTGGTACGACTCGCCGAAGATGCCGGCAAAGATGGAGCCCGCCGCCATACCGCTGGTGATGGTGCTCGACACGCCCGCCATGAGCAACGCCAGAGCGAAGATAACGCCCGCATTTCCCCCCAGCAAGGGCTGGAGGAGCGACTGGGCTTGTTGCAACTCATCGACCTGCACCCCTTGGCTGAAGAAGGCCGATGCCGCCAGCAATATCATGGCACTGTTGATGGCCCACCCCACGAGCATGGAGAACAGCGTGTCGAACAGCTCGTACTTCAGCTTGCTCCGTATGGACACGTCGCCCCGCTTGTTGTACTCATGGCTCTGTATCACCTCGGAGTGGAGGAACAGATTGTGGGGCATCACCACCGCGCCCAGCACGCTCATCACCACCATCATGCTGCCCTCGGGCAGGGAGGGCGTCACCCACCCCCGCGCCGCAAGCGGCCAATCGATGTCCACCAAGAAAAGCTCGTACAAGAACGACAGCCCGATGACCGACACAAAAGCAATGATGGCCCGCTCTATCTTCTTATAAGAATTGGTAAAGAGCATGACGGCCACAAACACCGTGGTGAGTACTGCGCCCCACACGATGGGAATGTCCAGCAACATCTGCAAGGCTATGGCCCCGCCCAATATCTCGGCCAGCGAAGTAGAGATAGAAGCCAATACTGCTGTAGCCAGCACGGGACGCGACACCCAACGGGGCGTGTACCTCGTAGCAGCCTCCGACAAGCACAAGCCCGTCACGATGCCCAGATGCGCCACATTGTGTTGCAAGATGATGAGCATCACGGTAGAGAGCGTCACTACCCACAACAGGCCGTAGCCAAACTCCGACCCGGCGGCGAAGTTTGACGCCCAGTTGCCCGGGTCGATGAACCCCACCGTAACCAGCAGCCCCGGGCCGATGTAACGGAAAAAGTCCAACCCGCCCAAGTAACGCTTGTGATCCTTACGCTTTAAATCTTCGATGATATTCTTCATAGCCATACCTTGTAGGATGAATACATGTAGAAAACGAGAACCCTGGCTACGGATCCTCGTCTCTATCACACAAATACAAGAGTGCTCAATATCCCATCTCGTGCAATGCCCGGCACAACTGGTCGGGACACGAAGTGGTCTTCATGCCGCAACGTATGCCTTCGAGCTTGGCAATAACATCTTGCACGGGCATTCCCCGCACCAGTCGGCAGATGCCTTGCAGGTTTCCGTTGCATCCGCCTTCGTAGTACACGTCTTTCAAGATGCCATCTTCCACCTCAAGGTCTATCCGGGTGCTGCAAGTGCCATGGGTCTTGTAGTGGTACTCCATACCTATATTATATATTTAGTATGATTACTCTTCACCTTCTTCTGGCTTCATGTTGGTGTACACCGTCTGGACATCGTCAAACTCCTCAAGGCGCTCCACCATTTTGTTGATGGTCTCGCGGTGTTCGGGAGCCACGTCCTTCAAGTCGTTAGGAATATAGGTAAAGTCACCTCCCACATCCTCAAAGCCTTGCTCTTCCAGATGCTTCTGTATGGCAGCATAGCTCTTGGGGTCGCCGTAGATGGTGATGGTACCTTCTTCATCGTCCACGTCGAAGTCTTCATCTACATCATAGTCAATCATGTCGAGCAAGAATTCTTCCATGTCCATACCGTCTTTCTTCTTGAAAGTGAACACGCATTTGTGGTCGAACAAGAAAGCCAGCGAGCCCATGGTACCAAGGTTTCCACCAAACTTATTGAAGACAGAACGCACATCGGCAACGGTACGTGTAGGATTATCGGTCAGAGTATCGACAAAGATGGCAATACCATGGGGGCCATAGCCCTCGTAAGTCATGCCCTTATAATCACTTTGATCTTTACCCAAAGCATTCTTGATGGCACGTTCAATGTTATCCTTCGGCATATTTTCACGCTTGCAGGTGGCAATAACGGAACGCAATGCCGGATTATTTTCGGGTTCGGGGCCTCCAGCCTTCACAGCTATGGCTATCTGCTTACCCAGTCGGGTGAATGTTTTGGCCATGTGGCCCCATCTTTTCAACTTTGTTGCTTTTCTGTATTCAAACGCTCTTCCCATTGGATTTTATGTTTTTAATGATTAATATATGTATATGCTTAACGCAACTTTGCCCCAAGTTTGTTCTCCAGGTTGGCCACGAGTTTCGACATTATTTTATCTATCTGCTTATCATTAAGCGTGGCGTTCTCGTCTTGTAGCCAAAAACTTACAGCATAGCTCTTTTTACCGGGCTCAAGATTTTTTCCTTCGTATACGTCAAACAAAGATACGTTTTTCAGTAACTTCTTCTCAGTGTCATAAGCAATCTTCTCCACCTCGGCAAAAGGCACTTCTTTGTCGAGCAAAAGGGCAAGGTCACGTTTCACCACCGGGAACTTAGAAAGTTCCGTAAAGTTAACCTGCTGGTTCTTGATGGCCTTCATCAGTTCCTTCCAGTTGAGGTCGGCAAAGTAGACTTCAGCATCGATGTCGAACATCCGCAAAACTTTGCGAGACACTATGCCCAACATTGCCAACCGCTTTCCATTACGAAGGTTAATGCTAAGGGCGGTAGCATAAATATCATCGCTTGCCAAGGGTGATATCACCATATCGTGCATGCGCAATCCCAAGCGGCTGAAAATATTCTCCACATAAGCTTTCAGTTCATAAACGGATGCGTCTTCATCGGGATGAGCCCACGAGTTGAACACACGCTTGCCCGTGAGCCATAAGCCAAGGTGATAATCTTCGGCATAAGGAGCAAGCGCTTTATCGGGATTCTTCTTCTCTTCGTGATAGTAATAGCAATTGCCGAACTCGAAGAATTTCAGGTCTGGGTTCTTACGATTGGTGTTGCGTGCTATGCTCTCCAGTCCGCCGAAAAGCAAGGTTTGGCGCATGGCGTTGAGATCAGTGCTCAAGGGATTGAGTAACATTACGAGGTTTTTGGCCGGATAAGTATCCAGATCATCGTAGTAAGCAGCACGTGTCAGCGAGTTATTCATGATTTCATTGAATCCGCATCCCACAAGCTGTTCAGCCACCAGATTCTGCAACTTATTCGACTTGTCATGCTCGTTCTTTGGGATAAGGCTTGACTTCAACGTGGTAGGTATCTCCACGTTGTTGTAACCATAAATGCGCAGGATGTCTTCAATAACGTCACACGGACGTTTTACATCCACGCGATAAGGAGGTACGTCAAGAGTAAGGCCTTGGGTGGTTTCATCCACGATTTTCATCTCTAAACTGGTAACAATGTTTCGGATAGTGTCAACCGGTATATGTTTACCCACCAAAGCGTCTACATCGGCGTAATCCAGCTTTACACGAAAATCAGGGAACGACCCTGTATAAACATCTTTTATTTCAGAAGAAATAGTTCCACCTGCCAGTTCCTTCACCATGAGAGCAGCCAACTTCAGGCAATAAATAACTGAGTTGGGATCGATACCGCGCTCAAAACGGAAAGAAGCATCAGTATTAAGGCCGTGCCTGCGTGCCGTCTTGCGCACCCACGTGGGATGGAAGTAGGCACTTTCCAAGAAAACATCAGTGGTTTTCTCGGTAGAGCCGGAATCCAGTCCTCCGAACACCCCGGCTATGCACATAGGCTCCTCGGCATTGCATATCATGAGGTCGCGAGCATCAAGAGTACGTTCTACCCCATCCAGTGTAGTGAACTTCGTCCCCTGAGGCATGGTTTTCACAACGACTTGATGTCCTTTGATGGTATCGGCATCAAAGCAATGCAGAGGCTGACCAAAGGCGTGAACAATATAGTTGGTAACATCAACTACATTATTAATTGGCCGCAATCCTATGGCACGCAGACGTGTTTGAAGCCATTCAGGACTTTCTTTCACCGTTACACCCTTCACTGTCACACCAGCATAGTGCGGACAAGCCTCCGCGTTCTCCACGACAACGGGGATATCCAAATCCTGGCTTTCCACCCGGAAGGCATCCACCTCGGGGCGGTGTAAGGAAGCCGGCTTGCCATGACACACCAAGTAGGCATAGAGGTCGCGTGCCACACCGTAGTGCGAGCATGCATCCGCGCGATTAGGGGTGATGTCTACCTCCAGTACATAGTCGCTCTGCAAGTTATAGTAATCTTTTGCCGGAGTGCCGGGCACAGCATCGGCAGGCAACACGATAATGCCTGAATGGTCGGTACCGACGCCTATCTCATCCTCCGCACAAATCATGCCATTCGACTCTATGCCACGCAGCTTTGACTTTTTGATGGTAAAGCATTGGTCACCATCGTAAAGTTTAGTACCCAACGTGGCCACCACGACCTTTTGCCCGGCAGCCACATTGGGTGCGCCGCATACTATCTGCACAGGGGCGCCTCCCTGCCCCAAGTTAACTGTAGTGACGTGCATGTGATCGGAGTTAGGATGCGGCTCGCAAGTCAGTACTTCACCAATGACCAAGCCTTCCAGCCCACCCTTCACGGCTTGCACCTCTTCCACGCTCCCGGTTTCCAGCCCGATGGAAGTAAGCACTTCGGCCACTTCGGCAGGCGCCAGGTCGAAGTCTAGATAATCTTTCAGCCAGTTATAGGATATATTCATATCGCATTAAGTTTTTATGTTTCCTGATTTTGACCCGCAAAGGTAATAAGATTTTTCGACTGAAAGGGCATACATCTCCAAGAAAATGACAAAAGCATAAATCCGATGTATGGAGAGTGGAAACCTCCATATCGAAATTATAATAACTCATTTACATCCCCATTACTAATGCAGGGCAAGTTGTTCCGTATCTTCTCAGCAGGCCAATCCCACCATTTCAGCGTTTCCAGTTTCCGTATCACTGCTTCATCGAAACGTTTCCTTATCGGTCGGGCAGGAACACCGCCGACTATCGTATAAGGCGGTACGTCTTTCGTCACAACGGCACGAGCGGCGATGATTGCCCCGTTGCCAATGTGAACACCAGCCATAATCACCGCTTCGTAACCTATCCATACATCATTGCCTATCACAATGTCGCCTTTGTTGTCCCAAGCTGTTGCCACGTCTGATTTATCCAAGTCCCAATTCTCATAAAAGAGCGGGAAGGTGTAGGTGGATAAGGATTTCAAGGTATGATTAGCACAGTTGAACAGGAATTTTGTACCGCAGGCAATGGAACAGAACTTTTCGATTATCAGCCGTTCGTGATTGATGGGATAATGGTATAGCA
>CALUIF010000144.1 GCA_944320635.1 uncultured Bacteroides sp.
AAATAGCTTTTCCTGCTTTCAAAGCCTCACCAAAAATATAGGTATGCCAATGATCGGGAGTGGCAATAATCACTCCGTCAATTTCTTTGTTTGCCAACAATTCACGAAAATCTCCATACGCTTTGATGTTGGTGGTTTGCTCCGGGAAATCTTTCTTGAACTGGGCAATTTGCTGGTCAAGTCGCTCTTTATTAACATCACACATCGCAATGCAATGCACCCACGGATTACCAGTCAATGCTCCTTGCAAATCACGGCAACCCATACCAACTCCGATTACGCCAAGGTTTACCCGCCCGTTTATTTTCTCCTCACGGGAAGCGGACGGGGTTGCTGCCCCAACAAGCGAACTAAGTCCTAAACCAGCCGCCAACAAGCCTGAGCTTTTGATAAAATCTCTACGTGTTGTCATAAATGTACACTTTTTAAATTAAACATGCTTTTTTGCTGTATTACAAAGTTAGTTTATAAGGCCGGAAAGGCGTTTCTGTATTTTATCAAAACATTTTCATATTGTCGCATAATCCTATCCCTTTATTTGCCCAAACAACTTACTAAGACAATTGCATACAAAAAATGAGACAATTTTAAACTCAATATTTAAGTAGATGCTGAAAAATAGTTTATACGATGGCTGCAAGATTCAGGCTTCTTGTTAGCATCCGGTTAACCGCTTCCTCCTCCGTGAATCCTTCCCGGTTAGAGAAACATTTTTTCCCAGTTAGGAAAAAATTCTTTCTCAGTTAGGGGACGTTTCAAACGGGTAAGTGACTAATCATTTAGTATTAAATAAATTCAGCAAATTACTTACAAAAAAACGCTCCCAAACCTCACGGCGGGAGCGCACTGGACGATAAACGTCTTGCACAACATAGAAAGAATATTAAATCGTGCAGCAGCACTGCACTTATCTCTTATAAACAATGATGTCAAAAACTGCACTGGTCACCTCCCACGACGGAGCAACCCATACCCATTGGTCATATGCCTTCTCCTCTCTCTTATTTCCTCCAATGTCTGCAAGTCTCCGACAGAAGGCATCCTGTGCGTCTTCGCATCATCCAAAAACTTCCAGGCATACGCCGAAGCTATCGCCGAGTCGCGCATTGTCGGCAAATGCGGATGCTGCTTGCCGGTAAGCACAGAGTCGGCAAAACGGTCGCAAAGCACATCAATATTTTTTCCGCCAAAAGGCCGTTCTATCCGGCAAGTCTCATTGACTCCCCGCAAATCTACTACAGCCGTCTTAAAGTCGTGTGTCATTCGGGCTATGCCTTTCGTACCGATGATATCCACATAAGAATTGTGCGTCTGGTCTTTGGACAACTGTCCATACACAAAACCTTGGGTGATATCGAAAACCACTCCATTCTCAAACGTGCCATGGCACTGCAACCACCAAGGCTCGGGATAGCTCCACATGCGGATGGCCTGGGCATGCCACGTCTTATACTCGCACCCTGCATACCAACGCGCCAAGTCTACATAGTGCATGCCGCAGTCGTGGAAGGCAGGCCCTTCGTACTCATGCCCCTCGCCCGGAGCCAGCCCCGGTGTCATGTGGCAAATGCGTACAATGGCCAGTTCACCTATCTCTCCGCAGCGGATAAACTCGCGAATCGTGTTATGATACCACGAACTACGCAAATAAAGGTTGACGGCAGCCAACGATGATGCCCCCTCTACACAACGCACAGCCTCCCACTCATGCTCAATGGTGTCCGCCACGGGTTTCTCAGACAAGATGTGCTTTCCATGCGCTACCGCCTCCCGGATTTGGCGCAGGCGGGCATCAGCCAATGTAAACAGGCCGACCACCTGCACCTCCGGATCTTCAAATACCTCTTTTTCGTCTGAGACAATATGAGAATAGGGAGACTTCTGCCGGGCCAACTCACGCGCTACAGGGTCTGTATCGCAAATGTAGGCCACCTCCCACTTGTCGCTTTTCAACATTTCATCCAGGTAAAAGCCGCCCATACGACCAAAACCTATTATCCCTACTTTTATCCGATGGTCCATATTACTTCACTTTTTTCCGTTCCTTATTACTATTATCTTAAGCGAGGCCGCATCAATATGCAGAGGCAAACTGCCTTCCCTCAATCAGCGGCCGTAAACCGGGAAAGTCGTGAGGCGCAATGTCGTGCTGCCATAAGGAACAAGCTCGATGGTCTGCGCACTACCCTCCTCGGCCGCAAAATGTTCGGGCAATGCCGGCGTAAACCTTTCATCGACCAACGTCCAACCTTTGACACCAACCACCGGCACTTCTATTGTCACAGGACTTTGTCCCAAGTCAAAGGGGAAGCCTGTGCGCTCATGTTTCTTCACATGAATCTCATCCAACCGGCTTGCATCCAATGCATAATTCCACTTCCCGGCCGGCGTCATGTTCCAACTTTTAAAGTCGGGATTGCCGGACACCTTTCCTGCCAGGTTTTCATAGACACGCGTATCTTCCTCCACATCAGCCGGAATAGGGTAAGAGTAAAGTATAGGCCCGCGCTCGACATACATGCCGTATACCGGATTCTCGCAAACCTTGACCTCCATTGGCAAAGAGATAGAGAACACCTCGCCCGACTTCCACTCCTTGCTAACAGTCTTAAAACCAGTCTCTTCCTTGGTGCACCAGCCGGGAATACGATAAGTGAAGTCCATAGCCTGCACGCCACTGATTTCTTTTCCACGTTTATAGAAGCGGAAGATGAAATCTATTTTTTCCTCAAAGGGGTAGTTGGTCTGTTCTTCTATCTTTACTACAGTTCCATCCTGCAAAGTGTATTCAGCAGAGCTGGGTCCATACAAAGCCGCAACCGGCTGGCCTTTCTTGTCCTTCATCCACATGCGTGCCACGTAGTTGGGCATGTAGCGATGCAGGTTTCCTATGCAGCATTCCGTCTCATGAATAGGCCGGTAGGCCATCCACGTCAAGCCATACTTAAACCCGTTGTGGTTTGAATTGCCGGTAGCAATAAACTGGTTGGGACAAGAAAAATACTGCATGCTTTTAAAGTCTTTCGTAATCGCTCCTAATGCAGCATTGAATATAGCCTTCTCAATCCTATCGGCCCACTGCCCATCACCGGTTGCCATAAGATAATACCCCATCGTCCAGGTATAGTCAGCAATATCACACGTCTCATGACTGGCAAGCGCATCATTCCCGGCCAATGCCTCTGTACTGGAATTAACACCATCGGCTAACATATTTGCCTTTTCCATCTTGTAGTCCGCCTTCAAAGCTGCCTCCAGATATTCCTTTTTACCGGTATATGCATAGAGCAACATTGGGACTTTCATCAACTCATTCATCGTCACGCCATGCATATGAAATTCTGAATCGTCCAAACAATTTTCCTGCGTCAATTCCGCACCATCTTGTGCCCACGCGGCCTCAGCCAAAGCCAACAATTGCGGATTCCTGGTGATGGAATAAGTCCAAAGGATTCCTTCAACATTCACCACGAAACGGTTCCTACCCAATTCCTCTACCGAATACGACAAGAAATTTTTCTCCAAAGCCTGCGGAATGCGCATGTCTCCAGTCGCTTCATAATAAGCTTTCATTGCCCGGAAAAACACGGCAAAAGGCCATGCCATAGAACCGGTTTCAGGACCTAATCTTCCTTCCGGACGGTCAAACGAGTTGATACGCAACTGTATCTCCGCATTTTTTCTCCTACGCTCCGCCCTTTCTTGGGCTTTCGGATCGGCCGACACCTCGGCCGTAAACCGTCCGCCACGTCGCAGCAAGCTATCCACATCTGACGATGTATAAGGAATTCCAGCCTTTGCCGGCAGCGGATGACTAAGCACCCAATCTATATTTTCTTTAGCAATAGTTAGCAAATGAGCATCATCAAGCAAAAAGCCCAAGCGGGTCAGTCCATCCAAATAATAAGCAGTCTGCTCGTAACGCCACCAGTCTGCTCCACGATTTTCCGAATCCCGTTCAAGCTCCCCGACCCATAAATTCGAATTGAAAGGATAAGACATCGCTTCAGGATGACTGGTCAAACCACTATCCTGACGGACTAATATTTCTCTAAGCCAACCCTGCGGTTCAATGTTTGCATGGAGTCCTTCTCCATAAACGGCAAATGGAGCCATCGGCACATCCGGCTTTCCATTCCGGCTTTCATTTTCCGCACACGCTATAAACATAACAGTTGCGGCACAACATGATAATATTAATGACCAAATTTTCATTTCCTTATTTTTTTGAACAAAAGTAGCCTGAAAAACAGCAAAATCCCTTTCAAAAGCGTCTCAATTATTGTTAGAATACTATCAAAGACACTTTCATAGCTCAACGTCACAAAGAACTTTTTCAGTCAAGCAGATATTTTGATACAAAAGTAAACGCACTTTTGTACAACCTTATAAGAATTTGACATGACAAAAGAGCAAGCCCCCTTTTCTTCGCCAAACACAAGGAGGGCATGCCTCATGCAATAAGAGTAACGTTTCCACACCCCTATGCTCATGCCTTCCTAATGTCTCCCCCGTGTTTGAAGCGGAGCAAAGGCGTCTCGGAAGCGGGCCTGTTAAAAACAAATTTAATACAATTTCGCACTCGACAAGGGCGTTTTTGGGAGAAATGGACTAACTTTGCCCCGCACATCTAAAAAAGAGAGAAGAGTCATGAAAAAAATCGTATTATGCTTAATGATGCTGTTTGCAGGCCTCGGCTATATCTCGGCACAGGCAAAAGCCGACATCAAGTTTGATAAGACCACGCACAACTTCGGCACCATGCCCGTAGACACTACGGCGGTGACCTGCACCTTTACGTTCACCAACGTGGGCGACGCGCCGCTGGTCATCCACCAGGCTTGGGCATCGTGCGGATGCACCGTGCCCGAATATACGCAAGAGCCGGTGCTTCCGGGCAAGACGGGCACCATCAACGTGACGTACAAGGGCAACGGCCTGTCGGGACACTTCCATAAGAGTGTCACGGTGTATACCAACGGGAAAACCGACACGGTGAGGTTGTACATAGAGGGCGACTTGATTCGTACAAAAGACAAATAATAAGGCAAAAATGCAGAAATGAGGGAGAATTTTTCGGGATTCTCCCATTTTTTTGCTTTCTTTGGAGGCATTTTACATACACGTCATAACCATAAACGACATAAAACGATGA
>CALUIF010000145.1 GCA_944320635.1 uncultured Bacteroides sp.
AAATCGCCGCCGCCGTGCGCAAGGGGGCGATGTCTTACTTACGACAGCAGTACAAGATTGTGGGCCTGGTGTTCCTGGGGCTGGTGGCGATGTTTTCCATCATGGCTTACGGCTTCGGGGTGCAGAATTCGTGGGTGCCGGTGGCTTTCCTCACGGGGGGCTTCTTCTCGGGGCTGGCGGGCTACCTGGGCATGAAGACGGCTACGTATGCGTCGGCGCGCACGGCTAATGCTGCAAAGAACTCCTTGAACGCGGGGCTGCGCATTGCCTTCCGCAGCGGGGCGGTGATGGGCCTCGTGGTGGTGGGGCTGGGGTTGCTGGATATCTCGTTCTGGTACCTGCTGCTCAATGCGGTGATTCCCGAAGACGCGCTGCTGCCCACGCATAAGCTGTGCATCATTACCACCACGATGCTTACCTTCGGCATGGGCGCGTCGACACAGGCACTGTTTGCCCGCGTGGGCGGAGGCATCTACACCAAGGCGGCCGACGTGGGGGCTGACCTGGTGGGCAAGGTGGAGGCGGGCATCCCTGAAGACGACCCGCGCAACCCGGCTACGATAGCCGACAATGTGGGCGACAATGTGGGCGACGTGGCAGGCATGGGCGCCGACTTGTATGAGAGCTATTGCGGCTCCATCCTCTCCACGGCGGCGCTGGGGGCTTCGGCCTTCATGCTGACGGGCGACGTGGCGATGCAGTTCAAGGCGGTCATTGCGCCCATGCTGATTGCGGCGGTGGGCATCTTGCTGTCCATTGCCGGCATCTTTGCCGTGCGCACCAAGGAGGGAGCTTCCATGAAAAACCTGCTGGCGGCGTTGTCGCGAGGTACGAACCTTAGCTCCGTGCTGATTATTGCCGCCACGTTCCTCATCCTGTGGCTGTTGGGACTGGACAACTGGCAGGGTATCGCCGTGTCGGTAGTGGTGGGGCTGCTGGTAGGCGTCATCATCGGGCGGTCTACGGAGTACTATACTTCACAATCTTATAAGCCTACGCAGCGGCTCAGCGAGAGCGGCAAGACGGGGCCGGCCACGGTCATCATTTCGGGCATCGGGCTGGGCATGTTGTCCACGGCCATACCGGTGATTACGGTGGTAGTGGGGGTAATGCTGTCTTATATGTTTGCCGCAGGCTTCGACATTGCCAACGTGGGCATGGGCCTTTATGGCATAGGCATTGCGGCGGTGGGCATGCTGTCCACGCTGGGCATTACGCTGGCCACCGATGCTTACGGCCCCATTGCCGACAATGCCGGGGGCAATGCCGAGATGTCCGGCTTGGGCGAGGAAGTGCGCAAGCGCACCGACGCGCTCGACTCGCTGGGCAACACCACCGCGGCCACGGGCAAGGGCTTTGCCATAGGCTCGGCGGCCCTCACCGGACTGGCACTGCTGGCTTCGTATGTAGAGGAGATTCGCATAGGGCTGACGCGCATCGGCACCGAGGTGCTGCAGGTGGGCGGCGAGACGGTTGCCGTGGCCGAGGCCACCTTCTTCGACTTCATGCACCACTACGACGTGACGCTGATGAACCCCACCGTGCTCTCCGGCATGTTCATAGGTTCTATGATGACGTTCCTGTTCTGCGGCCTGACGATGAATGCCGTGGGCCGTGCCGCCGCGCACATGGTGGACGAGGTGCGCCGCCAGTTCCGCGAAATCAAGGGTATCCTTACCGGGCAGGCAGAGCCGGACTATGAGCGTTGCGTGGCCATCTCTACCAAGGGCGCGCAGCGCGAGATGGTGGTGCCGTCGCTGCTGGCCATCATTGCACCGGTGCTGACGGGGCTGATATTCGGCGTGCCGGGCGTGCTGGGGCTGCTGATTGGCGGGCTGAGCACAGGCTTTGTGCTGGCCATCTTCATGGCAAACGCCGGTGGCGCCTGGGACAATGCCAAGAAATACGTCGAGGAAGGCAACTTTGGCGGCAAGGGCAGCGAGGTGCACAAGGCTACCGTGGTGGGCGACACTGTGGGCGACCCCTTCAAGGATACCTCCGGCCCCAGCCTGAACATCCTCATCAAGCTGATGTCGATGGTGGCTATCGTGATGGCGGGACTCACGGTGACGTGGAGCTTGTTCTGACAGGTGGCCTGACGGTTTGAAACGAATAGAGGGTGTGTCGTAATGCAAGGTTGCTATCATATTATGACGCACCCTCTTTGTTTTTCCAGGCGGCACGGTTGTTAGTATTCATTCATGCTGTGCCGGTCGTCCAGCTGCTCCAGTTTCTTTTGGATTAATAGTTTTGTCCAGTTCTCCTTGGCTTCAGGGTCGTCCATATCCGCGCCCCGTTGTAGCCATTCACGGGCTTGGTCAAAGTTCTTCTGTTTGACATAGATGTCGGCCAAAGCAAGGGTGGCGCGGGCATTTCCTTTCCAATAGTCTGCCTTGTACAGGCGAATGGCTTCGGCCATGTTCACCGGGGTGCCGATGCCTTCCTCGTGCATCATGGCCAGTACATAGGCATCGTCGGGGTAATGGCCGTAGGCCTTGCTTTGCCAGTCGAACCAAGCTTGGTTGAGGTTTTCGTCTTTGTAGTCGGCAGCTTCTGCTTCTTCCCGATAGATAAGGGAGCCTAAGTCGTATCCGCTGTCATAGCCTTTTTCGGTGGCTTTCTCGGCATACGTCCGGGCTTCTGCGCGTTCGACCTGTATCTGCTGGGCGGAGAGCGAGGCCGTGCGGTCTTTGTCATACCAGTCGTTGCCTTGTTTCATGTGCGACAGGGCGTGAGCCAGAGCGAGTTGTGCTGGCCCGTAGTCGCCCTTGTCGGCTGCGCGCTTCAAGTAGGCAATGCCCTGTTCCATGTCCATCGGCAGCCCAATACCTTGGCGGCTTAGGTCGGCCAGCTGGTACAGGGCTTCGCCGTTGTTGGCTTCAGCGGCTGTTTTCAGGTACTTCACGCCTTTGAACTCGTTGCAGTAGTCGCTTTCTAGGTTGGTCAGTAGCTTGCCGTACAGCAGGCAGGCCTCCGGATAGTTGTTATCGGCGGCTTTCTGCAGGTAGCTCACGGCTTTCTCCATGTTCTTGGCGGTGAGTTTGCCATCCGAATAAATTTTGTAGAGCCTCACGGCGGCGTCATTGGTTACGTCGCCCAATGTCACAGCTTCTTCGTAGAAGGGGATGCAGTCTTTTTTCGTGTATCCGTCCTGTCCAAAGCCGTCTTGGCACATACGGCCTAGTTGGTAGCAGCAAAGTCCGCTGATACGGCGCTTTCCCTGCATGAGGTACTGCCAGGCTTTCGGCTCGTCGGCGGGAATGCCGTCGGTACCATAGTAGTAGGTGCAGCCAAGCAAGTGATAGGAACTGACGTCGCCACTTTGTGCGGCTTTTTCAGCCCACCGCAAGGCCTGTTTATGGTTTCGCTTCACGCCGATGCCGTTGTTGTAGGCCACCGCGAGGTCACGCAGGCAGGACACCACCTCGTATTCGGCTCCTTTCATCAGTATTTCGATGTAGCGTTTCTCGTCTGTCACGTTGCCTTGTGCGTCGAAGCCGTAGAGGTACGCTAGTTTAGAGTAGCTTTCTATGTAGCCTAAGGCGATGGATTGCTCGAAGTAGGACACGGCTTTCTCCCGGTCGGCAGGTACGCCGATGCCGTCGCGATATAGGACGCCCAGCGTGTTCAGGGTCTGGGGGTCTTCGCGTTGAGCCAGTTCTTCAAGCATGAGGCGCGCTTTCTCCGTGTCGCGTTCCATGGTCCAGCCATACAGGTAGTTGCGGGCGTGTAGCAGTTGGCTTTCTATGTCGCCCGCTTGGATGCCCCGGCGCACGTATTCCAAGTATTTGTCGTGGTTCATTTCGGTGCCGAAGCCCAGGTCGTAGCAGTTGGCCAGCGAGGCATAGGCCAAAGTGAGTCCGCTGTCGGCCGCCTTTTTCAGCAACTCGAAGCAGGGGACAGGTTGGGCGGTCTGGTAGTAGTAGCAACCCATGCAGTATTGTGCCAAGGGAATGCCGTTGTCGGCGTCGGCCTTCACGATGGTTATCTGCTGCTCGTCCAGCTTGTGCATTCGTGTCTTGCCGCGTGTGATCCGGGCTAAGTAGATGTGTGCGTCGCGATAGTCCGCCAGGGCGAGCGGGTAGAGCAGAGTAAAAGCCTTTTGCAGCTTGAACTGTGTCAACGCCCGCACTCCCTCCTTGTAGGATGCCTCCATCTCGGGGGAGAAGTTGTTTGCGGGCAGGGGGCTTTTTTCTGGGACGCTCTCGGTGGCGGAGGTATCCGCCGGGGTGGTGGTCAGTTGCGTGTCTTTGCCCAAGCGCCAGGCCACCTTGTCAGCCAGTTCCACAATCTGCTGGTGGTTATAGGTCAACGCGTCGATGCGGTTGAAACGCACCAGCCGGTAGGCTAGGCGGTAGTCGGGCTTGAATTTACCGATTTTAAACGAAATGATGGTTTTCGCGAAGTCGATAGCCAAGGCAATCTCGTTGGCCGTATTAAGCGACTGGTTGGAGTTCTCAGACCATACAAATAATAGGATTTCTGATTCAAAAATAGCTTTGGAGATGACTTCGGCAAAGTCGTCTCCCAGCTTTATTTCGCTGCGGTCTACAAAGCACACGATGCCGCGCTTGCGCAGTTCGACCTCGATGTAATCCACGATTTCCGTGTCCTTCCGTGAGTAGCTGATGAAGACGTCGTATTTCATGGTGTGGATGATTGATGGGTTATAGAATTGTTACAAAGGTAATTGTTGGACGCTAAAGTGCCAAATAAAGAACTCCGGAAATGACCGTACTGTATAGATAGTTTCTGCCGATAGGTATCGTATGTCTCAGCTAAAATAGTGTTAAAAAAGGATGTTATCCCAATTCCTATTTCATTGCCATCCAGCATTAGTGAGGTAGAGGTAACCAAGTATCGTTTTCGTAACTACTTGATAGACAATTAAAATTGACCTACCTTTGCAAAGGTATTAAAAACTTTGGTAGTATGAAACAGATTGAACAAATTGCAAGTGCGGACAATTTTACCGCAGTGAGTGTAGGCAAACTTAGTGAGTTGGGCGAGTATGTATTGGAGCTTGGTCCCGAGGTGAAAATTCCCGGAAAGGTGTTTGGCGGCGCAGCTGTGCAGGCTACGGGCGGTGAATTTTCGTTCCAGGTGTTCCAGCCGGGCACAGAGACGGGTTTTCTGCATACACACAAGAACCACGAGGAACTTTACTTCTTCCTGAGCGGCAAGGGTGAGTTTCAGGTAGACGGCAAGGTGTTTCCGGTGGGCGAGGGCAGCGTGGTGCGCGTGGCTCCTGCCGGCGTGCGCTCGGTGCGCAACAACGGCGACGCCCCGCTCGTGATGCTGTGCGTGCAATACTGCGGCGGGACGTTTACGGCCGAGGATGCTGCCGATGGCAACATCCTCAATGAGCCGGTGAAGTGGTAGCCGGACTTTATAGCCCGCTCTCCACAATGACGACAACGGGATTGTCTTCCGCCTTCACTCCGGCCAGCGGGGCGAGGGCGGAGTTGTTTTTGGCCTCGGGGTGACCGGCCATCCATTCTTCGACGTCTTCGGCGGGAAGTATGCCGGCAAATGCTCCCTGCAGCGTGCAGGTCTGCGGCATGAAGGGCAGGAAACCGTTCACGTCGTCCGTCAGGCCGTCTGCCGTAGAGGCCATGTGCGTGCTGCCGGTCTGCTTGTCGTAGATGCCGTTCAGCATTGTAGGAATGTTTTCATACAGCCCTTGCGCGCATTGGAAGAATACTTTCTCCGGAGTTTCGAGTACCGTGACGGGCAGCAACTTGTCGCGCGTGCCCGAAGTCTCGTGCTGTGCTTCTGCGCCGAGATGCCATTTGCCCGTGTGGAAGGCAAGGGCGGGACGCAGGCGGTTGCCTTCTACGGTGTACACCGTGTCGATAAATTGCTCTTTGAAACGGATTTGCCCGTCGCACGTCCATAGCACGGGACAGTTGAGGATGTTGCCCGATGCCGTGCCGTCCTGGAAGCGTGTATAGATAAAGACCGGTGTGCCCAACCGCTTGACGCTGATGGAGGCAATGTCATTTACATTCATCGGTGGCAGCGAAGGCAGGATGCCGGCCACGGTATCTTGCAGGTTGCCCTGTCCGTCGAAGGTAGCCAATACGCGTCCGGCAATGTCCTGCTGGGCCATGTTGGCATAATAGCCCAGCACCAGCGAGTCGCTAAAGACAAAGGGTGAAGGCATGGGGGGCATTGTAGCGAGGGACAGTTCGCCGATGTAGCGTCCTGCTGTGTCGTATTTTTGCAATTTGTTGGGCTCTCGGACAAAGTAAATCAGTTTGTCGTATGGATTGTAATAAGGCTCGGCGTCACTGTATGCCTGCGGGTCTTCGCCGGGGTGGCCTATCTGTGCGACGAATTTTCCCGTTGCCTTGTCAAAACAGAAGCAGTCTTTGCCTGAATAGATGAGGATAAGGTTTTCCAGCACCGTCACCATGGGGTCGCGTCCTATCAGACACGAGTCGGTGGTCTCCAGCGGCACGTAGCGCACGGTGCTGCCTAGTTCCGAGAGTTGCAAGGGGCTGAGGTTGTCCATGGCGGCAGCCACGTCCGCAATCATCAGTCCTTCCTTTGCCTGTTGGGGGGTATCCTTGCAGGCGGTCAGCAGGCAGGCCGCCAGGGCCAGGTAGATGTAGTTTCGTTTCATTGTGTGACTATTTTTGGGGGTTAATATTGTTAATGGGGACTTAATTTTTCATCCGCAGATGACACAGATTGCGCAGATTTTATTTTTTTCTTCGCAAAAGGCATTCCCCTGAGGGTGTGTCATAATATGATTGTTATATCATTCTGTCATGTTGAGCGGAGCGAAGCGGAGTCGAAACATCTCATTTAATATATCGTGAGACCCTTCGACTGCGCTACTTGGCACCCATTGGGTGCAGAAACGTGACAGAATGATAGCAACTCTGCATTATGATACACCCCCGTAGTAAGATCCGCGTCATCTGCGTTATCTGCGGATGAAAAATTACCCCGATATAAGGATAATTGCAGGCACAAAGATAGCCCCTTGCTGGCAAATAAGCAAGGGGAAAGATTACAGCGAGCAAAACAGCGTGACCAGGAACGGCACGCTGAAGTCGACCAGGAAGCCGTGGAAGATGGAGAGTATGACAAACTGCTGCCCCGACGTGCGGGTAATGATGGGCAGCGTGGTGTCCATCGTCGTGGCCCCTCCGGCGGCGATTGGGGCCAGCGGGCCGAACCACCGTGCGAGCAGGGGCGCGGCCAGCAGGGTGATGATTTCGCGGCAGATGTTGGCCAGCAGGGCGATGGTGCCCAGTTCTGCTCCCCGGTATTCAGTGATGAAGATGCTCGACAGCGAGTAGTAGCCGAAGCCCGAGCCCACGGCCAGGCAGTCGGCCACGGTGCGCCCGCTTAGCAGGAGGCTGACTACCGCCGCTCCTGCCAGCGTGCCGGCAATGGTAGCCACCGGCAGAAGCGTCAGGCGGGGCGAGAGGCTGCGGAAGTTGTGCAGCGTCTGCGGGTCGGCGCCTATGCTGATGCCCACGCAGAACATCAGCGCGCAGAGGGCGTAGAAGCCGATGTCCGTCTGCGAGAGGTCGGGCAGCACGTCGGCCAGTCCGCACAGCACGCCCAGTGCGAAGAATCCCACGATGATGAGGCTGCCCTTCATGCCCGGCCTCCTTTCCCGCGCCCGGCCAGGCGCCACAATGCCCACGCCGCCAGCGCGCTGCCCAACGTGCCGCCCACGGCAAGCAGCAGCGCCTCCGCGCCCAGCGTGTGCAGGCTGCCGATGATGCGCCCGTCGCTGCCCACCTCTACGCCGAGGATGAACAGCAGCAGCCAGATGAGCACGGTGATGGCCCTTTGCACCCCGCCCCGCACGTGGCGGCGCAGCAGGATCCCGGCCGCTATGCCGGCCAGCATGAGGAGTATGACGGTAAACATATAGGGTGAGTGTATTTAGTTTATACTATATAGCGCGCGTAAGCGCGCAGTGACGAGCTACAAGCTACAAGCTACAAGTAAAATTTCCAAGTTGCTGGCAGTCACTCGTAGCTCGTAGCTTGTAGCTCGTCACTGTGCGCTACGCGCGCTAAATTATCATTTAATGTTGTACACATGCTTATGTTGTGCTTAGTCGGCGGCAAAGGTACGAAAAGTAAGCCGATTGTGTGCTTTGGCCGACAGGGTTTTGCTTTGCTTTCCCTTCTCCAAAAAAATGTTTACCTTTGCATCCCGATGAGTTTGGACCGGATTTCTATGCAAAGGATTATCTTTTTGCCTTGTGCCGTATTATTGCTGTGCTTGTGCCTTGTGTCTTGCAGGCCGGTGCCTTACCCTGCTCTACTCTTGCAGGCCGACTCGCTGATGCAGGTACGCCCGGACAGTGCCCTCGTGCTTCTGCAGCAGGCCGGGCCGCTGATGCAGGGGGAGCCGGAGGCTACCCGCATGTATTACCGCCTGCTCACCGTGAAGGCGGCGGACAAGGCTTATATCGTCCATACGTCGGACAGCCTTATCCGCGAGGTCATTGCTTACTACGAGAAGCACAAGGATAAGCGGCATCTGCCGGAGGCTTACTACTACGGTGGACGGGTGTATCGCGACCTGGGGGATGCGCCGCAGGCGTTGGATTATTTGCAGAAAGCTTTGGACGCTTTGCCCAAGGGGGAGGGTGACATGCTGAAAAGTAAAATCTACAGCCAGATGGCTATGCTTTTCCTTTATCAGCACATGTATGATGAGGCGTTGGTTATCCTTCGCAAAGCTTATGAGCATAATGTGGCGACCGGTAACGTAAGGAGCAGGATTTTCAATTTGAGGGATATGGCGGATGCTTATTGGGGGAATAGTTTACCTGATAGTGCAATATATTATTATCAAAAAGCTGATGATTTGGCTATAAGCGTTGGTAATCCAGATCTCAGTAATATGATTCAAAGCCAATTAGCAGGTCTGTATAGCGACTTAGGTGAATATGAGCTTGCAAAAAGAGCATTGCAGCATGGGCTTAAGCATAAGCATAAGGCAAGTCAGAGCGGCATTTACTCTATTGCTGCTGATATTTATTTGCATTGTGGACAAGTGGATTCTGCACTCTATTATAACACCCGTTTGTTAGATATAGGGAATATTTACGGGAAAAGAGCTGCTTATATAGCTTTGGCACAGATGGCTATGGACAATAACGATGCCAAGAAAGCTTTGGAATATCTGCATGGGTATACACTTTATTCAGATTCTATTGGTCAGGTGACGGATATGGAGACTGTCAGGATAATACATGCTTTATATAACTATCAATTACGTGAAAAAGAAAATACCCGATTGAAGGCTCTTAATCAGCAAAAGCAGCAGTTGCTTAATGGTATGCTAATTATAGGTCTTTCTCTATTGTCTCTGTTGTTTGCTTACCTGCAATACAGTCGTCGGAAAAGGATGGAGTTGTGCGTTCAGTTAGAGAAGGCCGAGCGTATCAAGGATGAATTGGATAAACAAAGTGAACGCTACATCAAAGAAAATAATGCTAAAATAGCCCGCTTAGAAGAACAGTTAAGAAATAGTGATGCCTCCTTGCAGAAACAGTTGGAACTGCAGAGAGAAATAATGCTTTTCGAGAATAGGCAAGCCTATATGGCGCTGGAAAAACAAAAGCAGGTGTCGGCAGCAATTGGAGAGTCAAGCATACGGAAGGATATTTTAGTCAGACTAAATACTTGCGATAATTGCAAGAAGGTTCTGACTACGACTGATTGGCGCGCTATAGAGCAAGAGATTGATCATATTTCGCCGAGGTTTAAAGAAAAACTATACAACCTCTACAGCAAGTTCAGTGAAAACGAGTATCGCATTTGCTTGCTTATAAAACTGGGATTCCAACCGACTGAAATAGCCAAACTGACCTTGTATAGTAAAGAAAGCGTTGCTTCTACCCGGCGTCGTTTGTATGAAAAAGTATTTGGGAGTAAGGGGAGTCCGAAGGATTGGGATAGTGTGATTTATTCTATCTGAAAAGATATTGAGTAGTATCAATAATGTTCTTTGCGGTCCATCTATTAGAAATTTTATGATTGTAGTGCGTTGATTTTAAATCTTTGATATTCAGTAGGTAGCATGGCGTATTAATAGCTTTATGCACACTTATTTGCACACTCCTTAGATAAAAGCACACAATTTTGCACACTTCATTTGTGAAGTGAAGTTATTGTGAAACTGTATTTTTGCAGAGTTCTAAAATTGTGGAATTATGAAAATGTTTATTTGTCGTATTCTTACAACATTTTGTATGAATATGAGGAGTGTAAAAAATGTGCGAATGCTGCTTGTGGTTTTGTTTTGTGTGGTGCCTTTTTGTTCTTGTAGTGATGACCACGATGAACCGCCTGCTCCACAGTTCAGTGCGGAGTTCTTGAAACAGACGGCGTGGAAGGGGGAGTTGATTTATTTCAGTGGTGAAACGGGAGAAGTGTTCAGCCGGTATCGCATAGGCATTCTGTTTGCTACGGATACTCAGGGACGATGTGGGTATCTGACAACCATAGGTTCCGGCGATGAGAAAGAAGATTATGAGGATGTAGAAGGGTTTACTTATGCTGTGGATGATAAGTTGCTGACTATAAAAAGTTCTAAGATCAGTGGCTGGTGGCTGTTGGAAGAACTGACAAAGGATAGGATAGTGCTTATCAATGGGCCTCAGCAACAACTTGATGCACAGGGAAAACTTGTGCTGGACAGGGTGTATTAATCCTCCCACTTTCAGAAAGATACAGTATTGCAATTTCAAGGCCGCTGCCGATATCCCTCCCTGGGGTATCGGCAGCATTTGTAATGTGCAGCACGCCTTACTTCTTGATGGCCGCCCGCACCACAAACCACGCGTGGCAAAGCAGGGTGCAGGCCCAGCCGTAGTGGTGCGCCATGATGCGGAAGCGCTCCAGCAGGGAGGCGCGGTGGTTGCGCGTGGTGAGGCCTTCGTCGAGGTAGTCGATGAGGGTGAGGCGGGTGTTGTGCGTGGCCTTCGCCTGCTTCAGGATGCGGATGCACCAGTCGAAGTCGGCCGAGAAGCGGTAGCGCAGGTCGTACTGCGGGGCAATCTCCGCCTTGGGCCAGAAGGCCTGGTGGCACACCAGCATGCCCTGGCGGAAGCTGCGCCACGTCAGCCGCCTCGGGGCGCTGAGGCGGCGCATGCGCACGAAGTGGCCTTCACGGTCCACCAGCTCCGTCTCGCCGTAGATGACGTCGGGCAGCTCCTCTCCCCCGGCGAGGCTGTGCACGGCGTGCAGCAGGGTATCGTCTTCGTGGAAGCTGTCGCCCGCGTTGAGGAAGATGAGGTAGTCGCCCGTGGCGCGGGCCATGCCTTTGTTCATGGCATCGTACAGCCCGCGGTCGCGCTCGCTCACCACGCAGGCTATGCGGTCGCGGTAGCGGCGGATGATGCCGAGGGTGCCGTCGGTAGAGCCGCCGTCGATGATGATGTACTCCACGTGGTGGTAAGTCTGGGTGATGACGCTTTGGATGGTGTCTTCGAGCACGTCGGCGGCGTTGTAGGTGACGGTGATGACGCTGAACCGGGGAGTAGGGTGGTGGTACATGGGGCGTGCGGGGGGGTTAGAGCTTGTTGTAGAGGTCGATGTATTGCTTCGCCACCACGCTTTCGGCATAGTGCGTGGCGGCCTTGCGGGCGGCTTGCTCGCACAGGCTGTCGTAGCCCGGCTCGGTGAGCAGCCAGTAGATGCCGTTGGCAAAGTCTTCCGCCGAGCGGTAGGTGGCCACGTAGCCGTTGTGCAGGTGGTCTATCATCTCGGGTATGCCGCCCACGTTGAAGCCCACGCAGGGCGTGCCGCAGGCCATGGCTTCCATGATGGTGTTGGGCAGGTTGTCTTCCAGCGAGGGGGTGGCGAAGAGGTCGACGGCGTTGTAGATGTCCACCAGCTGGTGGTCGCCGGTCACGAAGTCCAGCGGGTAGACCTGGAAGGGGAGCAGGCTGCCCAGTTGCTGCGAGTTGCGCCCGAAGGCCACCACGGCCAGTTGCTCTCGCAGCTCGGGATGCTCCTTGGCCAGCAGTTGGCACGACTGCACGAGGTAGTCTATGCCCTTGCGCTTGTCGGTGATTTTGACGGAGCCGAACAGCATGAGGCGCTTGTCTTCGGGCAGGTGGAGCTTGCGGCGTGCCGCGGCTTTGTCGTGCGGGCGGAAGAGGTTGGTGTTGATGGCATTGGGAATGCTGCAGATGGGCATCCCCCGGAGCAGGGCGCTTTGGCGGGCCTGCCCTTCGAGCCACTGGCTGCAGGTGACGAAGTGTATCTGCCTCCCGGCGTAGAGGGCTTGCTTGCGGCGGAATATGCGGGTGGAGAGGTCCTTGTGCCGCCGGCCGCCGGCCAGGTAGGGGCAGTTGTGGCACTCCGTGCGGTAGTGGTCGCACCGGCGGGAGTAGTGGCAGATGCCGGTGCAGGGCCACATGTCGTGCATGGTCCACACGACGGGTTTCCCGGAGTCGAGTATCCGGCGGATGCCTTTCAGCGACAGCATGCCTTGGTTCACCCAGTGCAGGTGGATGATGTCGGCCTGCTGGAACTCGGGCAAAGATGTGATGTCGTTGCCCATGTTGGCAATGTCTACGGCAAAGAGGTTGCGCTTGCTGAAGCGGTTGGCCGCCCAGATGACCACACGTTCCCACACAAACTGCCCCACCATGCGCCAGTTCGGCTTGAGGGGTACCACGGTGCTTTGGGTGGTCTGCTTGTCGCGCACCAGCATCTTGGCCTTGATGCCTTGCGCCTTGAGGGCTTCCATCAGCCGGTTGGCGGCTATGGCGGCTCCGCCGATGCGTTCGGAGGTGTTGATAAGGATTACTCGCATAGGTCTGTCACGACTGTTTAGGGGTTGGGTCACTTGGTTTACGGGGCAAAGTTACTAATTTTTCCGGCCGCCGATGGCACCAATGGCGCAGATT
>CALUIF010000146.1 GCA_944320635.1 uncultured Bacteroides sp.
TGGCACGTACCGCCACCCTCGTCCCCGACCTGGAGCGGCAAATCACCCTCAAAGAAAACGAACTGGCCTACCTCACGGGCGAATACCCGCACAGCATACGCCGCGCCGCTCTGCCCCACGACATCAGCTTTCCGCAAAGCCTGCCCGTAGGCATGCCCAGCACCCTGCTCGAACGGCGCCCCGACGTGCGCGAAGCCGAACAAAGCCTCATAGCTGCCAATGCCGAAGTGGGCGCGGCACTCACCTCCATGTTCCCCAACATCACGCTCACTGCCCAGTTTGGCGCAGAAAGCGACATACTTAGCGAACTGCTGCAATCGCCCTACAAGTTCATATCGGGCACTCTGCTCCAGCCCATCTTCGGCTGGGGAAAGAACCGTGCACGCCTTAAAGCCAAACGGGCGGCCTTCGAGCGCGCCACATATGCGTACGAGAAAGCCGTGCTCTCCGCCTTCCGCGACGCCTACGACGCCATTGCCGAATTCAACAAACTCAAAGAGGTGTACAGCACCCGTCTGTCGCTCGAACAATCGTCCCGCTCCACCCTTGAGCTTGCCCAACTGCAATACGTCAACGGCGCCATAGGCTACATGGACCTGCTCGATGCCCAGCGTACCTACCTCGATGCCCAAATCAGCGTAAGCAACGCCCTGCGCGACCGCCAATTGGCGCTTGTCAACCTCTACAAAGCCTTGGGAGGCGGATGGCAATAGCCCCGCATCAACCATGGCAGACGTCGCCCTAAGCGCCCCGTATTCCTGATGTCTGAGGAGCAAGGATGCAATATGTAAGAATATTTTATCTGCAAGCACGTATTGCACACGCCTCCTACCAACTTCGTACCATGTTCGTACCAACTTCGTACCATGTTCGTTCTATTTTCGCCGCTATAGAAACGAACAAGGAACGAAGTTGGTGCGACTTTTATAAACCTTTTTTACCACTCATGACGCATATGGGAAGCGCGAAGGAAACATCTGTCTGTCCGTCTCTTCCCATAGCATCGGGAAGCGAATCATAAAATGCTCCTAAAAAAACATTAACCGGCACCCCAACGAAACAGAAAAAACACTATCTTTACCGAAATTAAAGGTTCTGACAGGGAACCGCGATTATTCACCTTCAAAAACAAAACATTATGGCAAAGAGAAGAGAGCTGAAAAAGAAAGTCAACTATATTGCAAGCGAGTTGTTTATAGAATGTCTGATAAACAAACTTTATGTGCCGGGCACCAACAAGGAGCAAGCCGACCTGCTGATGGGCGAAATCCTTACCATGCAGAACGACTTCCTGAGCCGCATCAGCCACACGGAGCCGGGCAATGCCAAGGGCTTTTACAAGCAATTCAGGGCTGACTTCGACGCTAAAGTACAGGAAATCATCGAGGCTTTGGACAAACTACAGTAAGCAGGGATGGGAAATGCTTTTTACCGCTTTATCTACCACCGGGTGCTGGGATGGAAGGCATTGGTGACCGTGCCCTTTTATGATAAATGTGTCATTTGCGCGGCACCCCACACTTCCAACTGGGACCTTTTCTTCGGCAAGCTGTTTTACAACTCCTTGGGACGGAAAGTCAGTTTCATGATGAAAAAAGAATGGTTTTTCTTCCCGTTAGGCCCGTTGTTCAAAGCCATGGGAGGCATCCCGGTAGACCGTAGCAAGAAGACTTCACTGGTAGAACAGATGGCCGAGCGTTTTGCACGTAGCAAGCATTTTCACCTGGCCATCACGCCCGAAGGCACCCGTAAGCCTAATGCCGACTGGAAAAAGGGGTTCTACTACATCGCGCTAAAAGCACAGGTGCCTATTGTGCTCATCGGGGTAGACTATCCGTCGCGCCTTATTGCGGCCACAAGGGTGCTGATGCCCAGCGGGAACATTGAGCAAGACATGCATGAAATAAAGCAACACTTTCTGCAATTCCAAGGGAAAAAGCCAAACTATTTTGCTGTATGAAAGACCCGTTGCGCATCACCTTGTTGCAGACGGACATTGTGTGGGAAGACAAATCCGCCAACCTCTGCCGCCTCCGCAGGCACCTCGAAGGCCTTTGCGGACAGACGGACATGGTAATCTTGCCCGAAACCTTCTCCACGGGCTTCAGCATGCACCCCGAGGCATTGGCCGAGCCTTTGCAAGGGGAAGTCATCACCTTGGCAAAACAATGGTCGGCCCGCTATGGGGTGGCATTGGCGGGTAGCTTCATTGCCTGCCATGGCACCTGCAATGCAGAGTATGCCAACCGCGCCTTTTTCCTTACCCCGGAGGGCGACGAATGGTATTACGACAAAAGGCATTTGTTCCGCATGGGGGGTGAAGACAGGCTTTTCACACCGGGCACTTCACGCCCCATCATCCACTACAAGGGGTGGAACATTTTGCTACTGGTGTGCTACGACCTGCGTTTCCCCGTATGGAGCCGGAATGTGGGCAATGAATATGACTTGCTGATATATGTGGCCAACTGGCCCACAGCCAGACGCAAGGTATGGGACGTCTTACTACAGGCACGCGCCTTGGAAAATGCAAGCTATGTGTGTGGTGTAAACCGCATAGGAACGGATGGCAACCGCATCGTGCATAATGGAGGCAGCCGGGTGTACTCTTATAAAGGAGACATGCTGGCTTTCGTGCCCGACGGACAAGAGGGTCACTCCACCACCAGCATCAGCTTGACTGACTTGCGGAATTTCCGGACAAAGTTCCCTGTATGGAAAGATGCCGACCACTTTGAGTGGGGAGATTTCCCGTAAAAGAGACGAATAACAATCAGATTATATCAAACACTTTAACCTATACGCCTTATGAAAAGAGTATGCCAACTACACGCGTGCGTAAGACTTCTTTTAAGCTGGATGCTCCTAATTGTACTATTTGCCTGTACCGGAAAGCAACAGAAAGATATTGTGCCTTCCAGCAAATTCTCACCCTACATCAGTGCCTATACAGGAGGCATTGTTTCGCAACACTCCACCATACGCATAGAGCTGGCGCACGAACAGCCCATGGTGGAGCTGAACCGTGAATTGGAACCCTCCCCCTTCCGCTTCTCTCCTTCATTGAAGGGAAAGACGTACTGGACGGACAATCGGACATTAGAATTCATCCCCGAAGAAAGTGAGTTGGAACCGGGGCAATTCTATGAAGCCACCTTCCGCTTAAGCGATTTCATGCAAACAGACGAGCAACTGGAAGCATTCAAATTTTCCTTCCGTGTGCAAGAGAGCAGTTTCACCATCCAAACAGAAGCCCTCACCATTACTACTCCCGACAAAGTAACGGTGAAAGGTACCATTAACTTCAGCGACATTATTGACAATGACAAAGCAGGGAAAATAACATTTACAGAGCGCGGACAATCGACCCCTATACCAGTCAAGGTGAGTGCCACGTCAGTCCCCACGCAATATCATTTCGAGATAAACGGTATTCCCCGTAAAGCCAACGACTATCTATTGGCACTCTCCGTAGACGCCTCCGCAATAGGTTTTGCAAAGAAACAAGAGGTAAACATCGACATCCCGGCTAAAGATTCTTTCCGGTTCTTATCGGCTCAACGTATCCAGCAACCGGAAAATGGCGTTGAAGTGGTGTTCTCCGAACCGATATCTTCCACGCAAGACTTGAAGGGACTGATTGAGATTCCTGAAGTCCGCTCATCGGCCATGCAGGTAAAGGACAACAAGGTATACCTGTACATAGACAATAATTACCAAGGAAAACTTACCTTGAACGTACACGAAGGCATTAAAAGCGACCAAGGCACACCATTAGGCACCTCTCACTCCATTGCCTTAAGCGAAACCAATCTAAAGCCCCAAGTGGAATTCTTGACTCAAGTAGCTATCTTGCCCGACTCCAAACAGCTTATCATCCCCTTCAGAGCGGTCAACCTATATGCGGTGGATATCAGTGTCATACGCATTTATGAAAGCAATATGCTAATGTTCATGCAAACCAATAGCCTGTCGTCTTCCGACGAATTGCGACGCTCCGGACGACTGGTTTACCGCAATACCTTATGGTTGGGACAGGATAATAGTAAAAATATTCATCGATGGGAAAACTATTCGGTAGATTTGAGCGGACTTATCAAACAAGAACCGGGAGCCTTATACCGCGTCATACTCAACTTCAAACAAGAATACTCTGCCTATCCATGCAACGGGGCGGACGATGCTGACATACAATTTGCAAAGCATCTGCCCCAACAAGGCATGAAACCTGTAGACGAAGGTAAACTTACCGATGACGAAAATGCCGAATGGGACCTCCCATACAGCTACTTTTATTATAATGGCGGGATAGAAACCGACTGGAGCCTCTACAAGTGGGAGGAACGCGACAATCCCTGCCGCCCATCCTATTATATGGACAATAGCCGCTTTACCTCGTGCAATGTATTTGCCTCTAATGTAGGAATGATTGTAAAACGCAATTCACTCAACAAGTTGTGGATAGCCGTCAATGACATTCTTAGCACCAAGCCCGTAGCCAATGCTCAGGTCACAGTGTACAACTTCCAACTCCAGCCCATTGGTACTGGTAAAACAGATGCCAAAGGGTTCGCTGAAATTACACCGAATGGGGTGCCTTTCCTGGCTACTGCTACCGTGGGAAAAGAAAAAGCATACGTCCGCATAGTCGATGGCGAAGAGCAATCTACCAGCCGCTTCGATGTGGGAGGTAAAGACGTACAGAAAGGACTGAAAGGATTTGTCTATGGCGAACGGGGCGTATGGCGCCCAGGAGATACCTTGCACATCTCCTTCATTCTGGAAGACAAGCACAAACGTATACCAGATACGCACCCTGTATCATTAGAACTCTATACCCCCAGAGGACAATTTTATGCCAAATATATATCTACTCAAGGCATAGATGGCTTCCATACTTTCCTCGTGCCCACACGACAGGGCGACCCTACTGGTTTGTGGCATGCTTACATCAAGGTAGGAGGCAGTACCTTTCACAAGAGTCTGCGCATAGAAACGGTAAAGCCCAATAGATTGAAGATAAACTTACGGCTTCCGGAAAGCCCTTTGCAAGCTTCAGCCGATGCTAAAATACCTGTTACACTCTCTTCTGCTTGGTTAACAGGAGCCATTGCATCCAATTTGAAGGCCAAGGTGGAATTATCATTGTCGAGGGTAAATACGCAATTCAAAGATTATGGAGCGTATATTTTCAATAATCCGGCCTCCGATTTCAGTACTGTAAAGGCAGAAGTGTTCAATGGCAAGTTGGACAATACGGGGAAAGCAGATTTTTTGTTGCAACTTCCTCAAGCCTCCTCAGCTCCTGGAATGCTGAACGCCACCCTGACTACACGAATCTTCGAGCCAGGAGGAGATGCTAGTGTCCACATTCAAAATTCCTCTTTCTCGCCTTTCAAGGCCTATGTAGGCATCCGGCTGAATCAAACAGGAAGTAAGTATCTAGAAACCGACAAAGAACATACATTCGACATTGTCACCCTCACTCCCGAAGGCCGTCTTACCAATCGTCAGAATCTGGAATACAAAATTTATAAAGTAGATTGGAACTGGTGGTGGGAGGATAAAGAAGAAGCTTTTGGCACATATGTCAATAGCAGTACTATTACACCTGTGAAGAGCGGGAATTTACAGACAGAGGGCGGGAAAGCCCATGTCTCTTTCCAAGTAAATTATCCGGATTGGGGACGTTACTTGATTTACGTGAAAGACCGTGAAGGCGGACACGCCACCGGAGGCACCGTCTACATAGACTGGCCCGAATGGAGAGGACGTTCAGGAAAAGCCGACCCAAGCAACCTTAAGATGCTTACCTTCACGATGGATAAAGACAGTTATGCCCCAGGAGAGAAAGCTACGGTCATCATTCCGGCCTCAGCCGGAGGAAGAGTGCTGGTCAGCATAGAGAATGGCTCAGGCATTCTGCATCGCGAATGGATAGAAATGGAAAGTGGCAAAGATGCCAAATATTCGTTTAAGGTTACACCAGAGATGGCACCCAACGTCTACCTGCACATCAGCCTGCTACAGCCCCATGCCCAAACAACAAACGATTTACCCATCCGCATGTATGGGGTAATGCCTGTATTGGTCAATGACCCGCAAACCATCTTGCACCCGCACATCGACATGCCTGCCACACTTCGGCCTGAAACAGACTTCCAAGTTGTAGTAAGCGAAGAGAATGGCAAGCCGATGACCTATACCTTAGCCATTGTAGATGATGGCTTGCTGGATTTAACCAACTTCAAGACCCCTGACCCGTGGAGTGAATTCTATGCCCGCGAAGCATTGGGCATCCGCACATGGGATATGTATGACGATGTACTGGGAGCTAAAATAGGCCGTTACCCAGCCATGTTCAGCATAGGAGGCGATGAAACGTTAAAACCTTCCGAAGCCAAAGCCAACCGCTTCAAGCCGGTAGTACGCTTCATCGGTCCATTTTACTTGGAAAAAGGCCGGAAGCAGACACACACACTACGCCTACCCATGTATGTAGGCTCTGTACGCACTATGATAGTAGCCGGACATAATGGAGCTTACGGCAAAGCCGAAAAGTCCGTACAAGTGCGAACTCCGCTCATGATGCTCTCTACCCTACCCAGGGTACTCAGTACACAAGAAAAGATATTGGTGCCCGTCAACCTGTTTGCCATGGAAAAAGAAGTAAAGACGGCCACCGTGTCCATCGAAGCTACAGAGGGTATTCACATAGAGGGAGATAACCACCGGAATGTTTCGTTCAGCCAGCCGGGAGATACATTGGTGTACTTCACTTTGAAAACAGGCAATACTACCGGAAAAGCCACTATTCGCCTCACGGCTAAGGGAGCCAACCACCGCACACAAGAAACTATAGAAATAGACGTGCGCAACCCTAACCCGTATCTTGCCTCGCGCAGTGGTCAGTGGATTGAACCCGGACAAAGTGCTACGCTTCCTTATGCCATAACCGATGCCACAACAACAGGAAGCAACGTCCGTCTGGAAGTATCACGCATCCCGTCGATAGACATTAGTCGGCGTTTTGACTTTCTCTACGACTATACCCACCAATGCACCGAGCAACTGACGTCCAAAGTACTTCCTTTGCTCTACTTGGAGAAGTTTAAAGAATTAGATGAAAACGAAAAAGCCCAGATGAAAGTCAATGTGCAAGAAGGCATAAACAAACTATACACCCGCCAACTGAACAACGGAAGTTTTGCTTATTGGCCGGGAAATGCCAGCGCCGACGAATGGATTACATCGTATGTAGGCATGTTCCTCACCTTGGCATCGGAAGAAGGCTATGCCGTACAACCTTCCGCATTGACGCGCTGGAGAAACTTCCAAAGCAATGCCGCACGCCTTTGGCGCATAGAAAACGCAACTGAATATCGGCAAGCATCATGTATGCAGCAAGCCTTCCGTCTCTACACCCTTGCTTTGGCCGGAGTACCTGAACATGGGGCAATGAACCGCATGAAAGAACAACCCGACCTGCCTCTACAAGCGCGCTGGATGCTGGCCGCAGCTTATGCTTTGGCCGGACAGGAGAAAGCAGCAGGAGAAATAGCATACAACCTCTCCACCACCATGCCCGATTATGACAAGGGAAATAACACCTATGGCTCTATACAACGCGATGAAGCTTTAGTTTTGGAAGCTCTCGTCCGCATGAACCGACATGATGAAGCCTTGGCACAAGCCCGCCGCCTGTCAAACAGTCTGAAGGGAGAATCGATGTTTGATACCCAATCTACCGCCTTCGCACTCATGGCCATGGGACACTTAGCGGAAAAGACATCAGGCACACTACAATTCACTTGGCAGGCAAATAAAGAAGAAAAGAAAGAAATCCGCTCGGCCAAAACCGCTTTCATCACTCAGCTCCCGCCCACCAACCAAGGGAAGGTGTTCATCACCAACCAAGGTGATGGGGCGATAGATGTGGAAATCATCACCCGTACGAGACCCGTAGGCATCGGCTTACCAGCCTTGTCGCACGGGTTAAGCATCGAAGTGCATTACACTGATGCCGCAGGCCGCCCCTTATCGCCCACAAAGGGTATAAAACAAGGAACCGACCTCATAGCCAACATCACCGTAAGCAACCTCAGCGCTACCCAAGATTATGCCAACTTAGCGCTTACCCACCTGCTCCCCTCAGGCTGGGAAGTACAAGGAGAAACTGGAGGGACGGGAGGCACAAATGAGGGTTATGATTACCGGGATGTGCGCGATGACCGGGTACTCACCTACTTTGGCTTACGCCGGGGCGAACAGAAAAACTTCAGCCTGCGCCTGCAAGCCACCTATGCCGGTACGTTCGCCCTGCCCTCCGTGCAATGCGAAGACATGTACGACCCATCTATCATGGCACGCACCAGCGCTGGAATCACCGAAGTCATCCGTTAAACCTCCCTACGCTCGGTCAAAGTATTACCTTGCCTGCATCAAAGTAATGCAAAGCTTACGTCAAGGTAATACTTTGCCAAGCGTAGATATTTTCTTGATAAATGGCAGAAAAAATGCTGCAAACACACATTTTTCATGCTCAAAAGAATGAGAGTGCATTTTTTATGCTATTTTTGCAGTTAAATAGGAGAACATTGCAATATGACAACAACATGCCCTTCAGTACTATTGATATACACAGGAGGAACTATCGGAATGATAGAAAATCCGGAGACAGGTGCACTAGAAAATTTCGATTTTGACCACCTGCTTAAGCATGTGCCCGAATTGAGGAGGTTCAACTACCATATATCAAGCTATCAGTTCAATCCGCCCATCGACTCATCGGACATGGAACCTTGCTTGTGGGCCAAGATAGTAAAGATAATCCATGACAATTACGATGCGTTCGACGGATTTGTCATCCTGCACGGTACGGATACCATGGCCTACACAGCCTCCGCACTCAGCTTCATGCTAGAGAACTTGACAAAACCCGTCATACTGACTGGCTCACAACTACCCATCGGCACCCTGCGCACGGACGGAAAGGAAAATCTTATTACGGCCATCGAAATAGCCGCCGCAAAAAATCCAGACGGAAAGCCCATCGTGCCTGAAGTATGCATTTTTTTCGAAAATGAACTGATGAGGGGCAATCGTGCTACCAAAATCAATGCAGAGAACTTCAACGCTTTCCGCTCGTTCAACTACCCCGTTCTGGCCAAAGCGGGCATACACATACGCTACAATGAACATTGCATACGCATGCCGGATTATTCACGCCCTATGAAGGCACATTACCTTTTCGATACAAATGTGGTGATGCTTACGCTTTTTCCTGGAATACAAGAGAGCATCATCGATTCAGTATTGCATGTGCCGGGCTTGAAAGCCGTAGTATTAAAGACATTCGGATCAGGCAATGCTCCACAAAAAGAATGGTTCATCCGCCAACTAAAGGAAACCACCGATCGGGGTATCATCATCGTCAATATCACGCAATGCCCCACAGGTGCCGTCGAAATGAAACGATATGAAACAGGCATCAAGCTCCTCCAAGCAGGAGTAATAAGTGGATACGACAGTACCCCCGAATGCGCCGTAACAAAATTGATGTTCTTGTTGGGACACCAAATGCCTGTAGAAGAAGTGCGCCGCTACATGAATTCCAACTTAGCAGGTGAAATCTCCATTGCATAAAGAGAACAAGACATAAAAAAACGAGCAAGTTCTCACGAACTCCTCGTCGGCGGAAGAAAAGCCTTTAAGGCTTTTCTTTTTTCTAACAACAAAATGTTACCTAAAAAATCAATCTAATTTTACCCTAAAACAAACTTCAATTAACCTAATCTGAAAACTTAGAATTTTACCTTTACCTAATTACCTATTATTAATCCAAATCTTACACTTATGAAAAA
>CALUIF010000147.1 GCA_944320635.1 uncultured Bacteroides sp.
TGACACCTTTCATCGACGTGGAGCAGGAACGTGAAATCATGTCGCGTCTGCCCGGGTGCGAAAGCGGACGCTGGTATCCTGCCTTTACCGACGTCACCGCCCGGGGCAACAACAAGCAGAAGGGCATCGACGAAATCATACGCCCCCTGGGCATCGCCTTGGAGGATACAATGGCTTTCGGCGACGGGGGCAACGACATCTCCATGCTGCGCCATGCGGGCATCGGCGTGGCCATGGGCAATGCGAAGGATGACGTAAAAGCCTCGGCAAAGTATGTGACCGACAGCGTGGATGACGACGGCATACGCAACGCCCTGCTGCACTTCGGTGTCATCTAACCCCTTATCCCTGCCTGCCGCCATGGAGTTTACGCCCGATAGTGAGAACCGTGAGTTTCAAGACGCCTTGAACCTCGTGCGCTACACCCGCCAGTCAGTTTTCCTGACGGGCAAGGCAGGCACGGGCAAGTCTACCTTCCTGCGCTATGTGTGCAAGCACACCAAAAAGAAGCACGTGGTGCTGGCTCCCACGGGCATTGCCGCCATCAACGCGGGAGGCAGCACGCTGCACAGCTTCTTCAAGCTGCCCTTCTACCCGCTACTGCCCGACGACCCCAACTTCAGCTTGCAGCGGGGACGCATACACGACTTCTTCAAGTACCCCAAGCAGCACCGCAAGCTGCTCGAAGAACTGGAGTTGGTCATCATCGACGAAATTTCCATGGTGCGGGCAGACATTATCGACGCAGTGGACCGCATCTTGCGCGTGTACAGCCACAACCTGCGTGAGCCTTTCGGCGGCAAGCAATTGCTGCTGGTGGGCGACGTGTTCCAACTGGAACCGGTGGTAAAAGCCGACGAGCGGGAGATATTGAACCGCTTCTACCCGTCGCCATACTTCTTCTCGGCCAGGGTATTCAGCCAGATAGAACTGGTATCCATCGAGCTGCAGAAGGTGTACCGGCAGACCGACCCCGCCTTTATAGGCGTGCTCGACCATATACGCAACGGAGTCGTTGATGCCACCGACTTGCAACAGCTGAACACGCGTTACGGCGTGCCCGACAGCCCGGACGACAAAGACCTTTACATCACCCTGGCCACCCGGCGCGACAATGTAGACCACATCAACAGCCACAAGCTGGCCGAACTGCCGGGCGAGGCGGTCACCTTCCACGGAAAGGTGACGGGCGACTTTCCCGACAGCAGCCTGCCCACCTCGCTCGACCTGGTACTGAAGCCGGGCGCACAGATAATCTTCGTGAAAAACGACTTCGAGAAGCGGTGGGTGAACGGCACCATAGGCGTGGTATCGGGCTTCGATTTGGAAGAAGAAACGCTGTACATCATGACCGACGACGGCAAAGAGTGCGACGTGAAGCCGGAAACGTGGCGTAACATACGCTACACATACAATGAGCAGAAGAAGCAGATTGAAGAAGAAGAACTGGGCACCTTCACGCAGTTTCCCGTCCGCCTGGCGTGGGCCATCACCGTCCACAAGAGCCAGGGGCTGACCTTTGCACGTGCCGTCATCGACCTGAGCGGAGGCGTGTTTGCCGGCGGGCAGACCTACGTGGCACTAAGCCGGTGCACCTCGCTGGAAGGCATCAGGCTGAAGAAGCCCGTAGGCCGTGCCGACGTGTTTGTCCGACCCGAAATCGTGAAGTTTGCCAAGCAGTTCAACAACCGGAAGGCCGTGGACCGCGCCTTGCGCCAGGCACAGGCCGACGTGTACTACGCCGCAGCCGCACGTGCCTTCGACAAAGGGGACTTCCAAGGTTTCCTCGACGAATTTTTCAAAGCCATACACTCACGCTACGATGTGGAGAAACCTGCCGCCCAACGCCTCATCCGCCGTAAGCTGAACGTCATAAACCGCCTTCGCGAAGAAAACTCCGCCTTAAGGCAGGCAGCCCTGGAGCGCGACAAGCAGCTGGTGAAATACGCACGCGAATACATCCAGATGGGCGACGAGTGTCTGAAGCTGGAGATGCCGGAAGCCGCCATGCGCAACTATGAAAAGGCTGTGGCCTTGTGCCCCAAGTTCAAAGAAGCATGGCAGAAGATACGCAAGCTCGACAAGGTGCTGCGCAAAGGGAACGGATAAAAATGTGCCGGAAAGACAAGGTTATATGGAAAACATTGCCTATCTTTGCCTTTGTGCCCCAACAAAATGCCAGCTATGCTACTGAAACTTTACTCCAAAAACAATAATCCCGATGACCTGCAACGGGTAGTCGACTTGCTGAATGACGGCGGGCTGCTTATCTACCCCACAGATACCATGTACGCCATAGGGTGCCACGGACTGAAGGAACGTGCCATCGAACGCATCTGCCGGCTGAAAGGCATCGACCCCAAGCGCAACAATCTTTCTATCATCTGCTACGACCTTGCCGCCATCAGCGAATATGCTAAGATGGACAATGCCGCTTTCAAACTGATGAAGCGCAACTTGCCGGGGCCTTTCACTTTCATACTGAACGGCACGACCCGCCTGCCCAAGATATTCCGCAACCGGCGCGAAGTGGGCATCCGCATGCCCGACAGCCCCATCATACAGGAGATTGCCCGCCTGCTCGGCGCCCCCATTATGACCACCACCCTACCCCACGACGAGGACGAAGATACCGGCTACCTCACCGACCCTGAACTGATAGACGAAAAGTTCGGGCACATGGCAGACCTCGTCATCGACGGCGGCCCAGGCGGACTGGAAGGCTCTACGGTAGTAGACTGCACGGGGCCGGAACCCGTCATCGTCCGCCAAGGGGCAGGCGACTTGCAAGACTAAGGCTTGCGCCTGCCTTGTCTATGCAGCTACGAGTGACAAGCTACCAGCTACAAGTAAAGTTTCCACGTACTGCGTCAGTCACCCGTAGCTCGTAGCTTGTAGCTCGTCACTGCGCGCCACGCGCGCTAATTCTGCACACATACTTAATCATTAATACAACATCCG
>CALUIF010000148.1 GCA_944320635.1 uncultured Bacteroides sp.
GACGGTACCATGCCCGTCTGCTTCCTTACGACCAACGACATTACAGGCGGAAACTCGGGCTCACCCGTCATTGATGGCGAAGGCCGCCTTATCGGCACCGCTTTCGACGGCAACTGGGAGTCGCTGAGCGGAGACATCAACTTCGACGACAACCTGCAACGCTGCATTGCACTCGACATACGCTACATGCTGTTCATCCTCGACAAGCTGGGCAGCTGCAGCCACCTCATCAACGAAATGGACATCGTGGAATAATCCACACAGGCTACTATAATGAAACGAGGCGCGGACCAAAATCCGTGCCTCGTTTCATTTGCCTCTCTCCCCATAAAGCTGTTACAACTCACCCGCCAGGGCGTCCAACGCCGAAGATATAGCCACCAGACCGGCACTCCAGTTGATGGCAATCTCGTTGGAAGCATACGAGTTGACGTCATCGGCATAAGCTTCATCCGGCAAGGTAGAAGCGTAAACCACACCATCCTGCTGCCCGGGATTAGGACCGCCTACAAGAAATCCGGGAAGCGGCTCTACAACGTCGTCCGCAGCCGAAAGCCGGTGATGCGGATGCATGGGGCTCTTGGCGCCGAAGCCCGTCACATAGCAATAACCCGTAGCATTACGGCCTAATATATAGTCCATGTTGCGGTAGGCATTGACTAGATAGGCCTTATTGCCCGATACCAGATAAGCATATACCAGCGAAGTAGCCTGGTTGGCGCCTTTTTCGGACAAGCATCCCCAGAAGAAATCCCCCTCCTCATCCCCGTAAGGAGCATGGAAAGCCGATGTATCGGCACCCTCCAACGACTGGTCGGCATAGGCAAGCAGTATGGATTTCAGCTTGTCGGCAAAAGCCTGGTCGGCTTCGTCCAACTCCCGTGAAGGCAATAGCCAGACAAAGAATCCCAACGGCGCAGTGCTTCCCCACGAGGGAGCCCCGTAAGCAGCCGGCGCACATGCCACGGCCTTATCGCGATACTTCTTGTCGCCTGTAGCGTAGTACAACTCGGAGGCAGCCCAGAAGAACTCATCTTGTGCGCTGCGGTCGCCATACGCACCGGTACTTACATCGGGGTCGTACTGCTCGTTCAGTTCCTCCTGCTTGTAGAATGCGTCCGGATGAGCCACTGCCCAATCGTATGCCCGCCGTGCAGCCTCCAATGCCTGTTTGGCAAATCCCGGATAATCCGCCTCGTAGGGGGCGAACAATTGGGACGCCTGTGTCATGGATGCGGCAAAATCCAGTGCTGCCGTGACCGACTTGCTCACCACATAGCGCTGCTGCCTGCACTCCGTGGGCTTAATGAAGCCTTCGAACGAGGGAGCTGTCAGTTTGTGGTACACGCCACCGTCCGCCGGGTCTTGCATGGTCAGCATCCAGCTCAGGTTGTAGTACATTTCGTCCAAGAAGTCCGGTGTCCGGTTTCCGCTCTCGGGGATGTTTATACTTTGCTTGGCAAAATACTCCGGAAAGAGACGGTAGATGGCTTGCATCAAGCCGATGGAGTAACCCGAATTGACGATGTACTTGTTATAATCGCCAGCATCATACCAGCCTCGCGGGGAAGAAATAATGTCGCCAGCCTTGCGCACAGGTCCTTCGGCATTGGGGTGCACCATGATGCAAGTGTCGGGATGCCCGGCCGGACGGCTCCACTTCCCTGCATACTGCGCCTCAATGGCCATGCCCGTGCGTTGATAATAGAAAGATTTTAAAGCCGCATCGGCCAACGGGGATAGCACCCCTTCCTTCACCTCAAATGTGGCCGTAGCATCCCCTGCCCGGAGCACATACCGCCCCGGAGTCTCGAGCGCGCTGAAGTCGAGCACCGTCCTTTCTTTAGGCGACCAGGCATTGAAGGCCGTGTAAGAGGTTTCCCCCGACAGCACCTCGGCGCCCGTAGCAGCGTCCGTGATAATGTAGTTTCCGACTTTGCCGCCATCCCACACGGCTACTTTCTCTTGGTGCGGATAATATCCCACCTGGTTCAACCTGATTTCTCCCTGTTCCGGCCGGCTGCATGCCGACAGGCTGGTTAAGGCCAAAAGCCAACCTAACATCTTTTTGTCCATAGGTCAATATATCTAAAGAATTATTACCATACTTTTCCAATGCTTCGCAACGTATGCATTGCAACGTCAGTTTATCCGTACTAAACCGACAGTTTATCCGTACTAAACCGACAGTTTATCGGCATTAAACTGTCAGTTTACTCGGATTAAACTGACAGTTTATTCCTAGCGAACAGGAATAAACTCATATCTTACTCTTTATCAATGCTATATAAAACACGCCCCTCTCCGTCCATAACATACTCCTCAGTACCTTCCCGCACGATGCAGAAGTTGCCCTGCCAGTCCCCGATGTTATCATACTTTACCGGAACGACCGTCCGCCCCTGCCTGTCTATCAATCCGGCCTTCCCCTCGCGGCTATAGATACGGGCAAAGCCATCCTTGAACACATAGTCATAACCGGGCACATAGTCATATTGGAAAGGGATGACCGTTTCTCCGGCTTCATTGATGAAACCTACTTTGCCATCCTTAACCACCGCAGCCAAACCTTCGGAAAATATCCACGCATGGTCGTAAACAGCCTCCGTGAGGTAGCCGGGCGTGGACATGTCGTAATATCCCCGTTTGCCCCCCGTACTATAAATGACTATCGGGTCGAAATTCCATTCGTCGGTCACATCATTATATTCCCTGTTGGCCGCATAGACATCATCGAAATCCGGCGTAAGCCTTTCGCCATGCTTGTCCATCAGGAATACCGTGCCCTCCGCATCCAGCCCGAAGGGAAACCACCAGAACCACAACGTCGTTCCGGGGCTTTTAGCCGCCCAATAGACATCGTAATCCCGACATTTGGCAAGCGTACCGTAATTCCTGTCGCCCGTAGGGTCCAATTGCCTCTTGAAGCGGAGATATTCTTCCCGGGGAATATCACCGACAATGCCTTCGCGCTCAAAATCCCTGAAGTCTTGCAATATCCAGTCACGATAAAACTTGAACGCCCCGTTGAACAGCACAGTGTCCCGATAAGTATCCAGCATGGCATAAGCCTCTTCATATTCCCCCAGGAACAAGTGGGCAGAAAGCAGGTTGGTAGTGGCCAAAATGCGCGTGGCACTGTCCGCCATAGCCTCCAGCGAGGCTTGCTTGGCCGCCTCGTATTCGCCCATGAACAGCAGGGCGAAAGATGTGCTGACCCCGTTACCCATACGCTCGTAAGCGCGCTTGATATATTTATTGAAATAAGGATTGCGAAAAGTTGTCAATTTCCTCCTCGCACTCACAACATTAGCGACATCGGCATCATACTGCCCACTATCAACAACGTCGGACAAGAATGTCCGTGCATCGGCATCGACAACAAAGGTCTTGACAAATTGCTGGTAAGGCGTATCAACCAGAAAACAACTGTCGTACTTCTCCACATAGCCGCTATACCAATGTCCTGTTTCTACAAAAATGGCCGCACTGGCCAGCGAAGACAACACCTCCCGGCGGGTCGATACCCAGCTTCCTTTCTGTAAAAAACGCCGGGTAGAATCGGTCGCAATGGTGTATTGCAAAGCCTTGGAGAGCATCAATGCCTCCAGCTCCGTAGAGTCCTTGGCATGATAATACCCTGCCATTGCCCGATAAATATCCGGATTGAGCACATACATGATTTCCCCTTCCTCATACAACCTGTCCAGCCTCATGCCTTTACCATATTCATTGTAAGAAGAAGCCGGTTGAGAACCTTCGGCATGCTCTTCTTCCGAAGGGGCCGCGACCTTCCTAATCATGCTGCGAACATCCATTTTTGCAAACTGGGCATAAGTCTGTAGCAACGGACGGGAAAAAGCATTGTCGTACATCAGGTATTGGGAAATGAAAACACTGTCATGCCTGTTTATAGAAAAACAGACATCGGATGAAATAATGCCGTCATAATGGCTCTTGGCTTCCGAACCCATATACTCATACCGTGCAGGAATCAGCGTGTGAAGTCCCCGGCTGAATGCCCCTTGCCTGCCAAACTGATTTTCCAGTACGATATACCTATTCCTTATCTTATTGTCTAAATGTCTAATGACCCCATCTTTCACAAACACATAGTTGCCCAAAGCCCACAAGTTATATCCCATAATAGCTGTGGGCAATGCCGTCAACCCCACCAGCCAAAGTGCCAAGGCAGCAATACCTCTCACTACCTTCCGCTTAAAAGCAACAATATATCCCAGCCCCCAATAGGCCGCAACCAGGAGCAAAGCAGCCGACAGATACGTCAAGACACGATAAGGCATGTACTGCGTGCTGTACAAACAAAACAAAAGAGACGCCACGACAAGCCCTGCGCTCCACACGTTCCTGTCGGTTAGCAGCGTTTTCTTCCAAATGGAAGCCGCCAACAACAATACGGGTACCAGGCACAACAGCATGCCTACCGTCAGCGGATTGCGCATGTAAATGCCGGCAACCACTACAAACAACAGATAGCACAGCACAACAAAAAACTTCAGTGCCACCTGAGCCGTATTATCAACATCTTTCACCAAAAATGCCGACAACAACAACTTGCTAAACGCCCCCTTGCGCGACTTGGTAATCGAAAGAATAAAAGCAACCAAGGAATACAACATGAGCACCAACCACCAAGGTACCCACCACACCTCCTGGCAATGTGCATCGCTCAAGGCATCGGCCACAATGACACCCCCGACATTGGCCAAAACGAAAGGCACTATGGAGAACCACACCGACCTGCGCTCCGTGGTATGCGAACAGAGTCTCATCAACATCGTGATGCCCAACAACAAGGTAGCAAAGGTTATGCGCGTCCAATAAGAATAATTGCTTTGAAATATGTCCCTGAAAGGCTCCTGTACGCCTATGAAGACAACGAGCAGATAGTAGAGCATCATCGCAATCTCAGCCGTACACCCCAGCACTGCCGCCACCTTCCCCCGGCGTTCCTTGTACAACCGGCGTTGCGTCTTGTGCTCCAAGGCCACTCCGCAAAGTACATCGTGCGTAAACTCTATGCGCTCGGTCTTGTTCAGAATCTCTATACGGACAAGGCGGCATTTCTCCAAATGCTCTATTTCTTCTTTCAACACATAACGGGGCACCACATCTTCATACGCCAGTGAGTTACGGAAACCGCTACTGGTAAGCAGCCTGTCTTCAAGAAAAGCCACCGAGTCTTTGGAAATCTTCCGCATGCACTCATGATAATAGTCATTGATGATATTGTCGCCAAATTGCTCTATCAATTCCGATGTTATGGTATCCTTTTTCAACTCCACGGCCTTTTTATACAACTGGGAGCAGAAAAGAGAAAGGATACAGGTCTCAACAGAAAGATTGACCAACACCTCTTCATCATCCGCCACATGCGTGCATTTGGACACTTTTTCCAGAATCTTCAACGCAGCTTCCCGGTTCATGATGCCAGGGATAGGCTTCAATATCACGTCCAATGCCTGAAGCCCGTTCAAGGGAGACACCCCCACCCTGTTCTTCCTCAGTACCGGAATGTTATAAGAATAATCTTCCAACCGTGCCAGGAAGTCTTCCCTCATGGATAGAATCAACCTGAAGTTGGTCGTCTCATTGAAATCGATGCGTATGCCTTTTTCTTCTATCACCCTAAGAGCCTCATCCGGAGGCAATGCCTGAAAAAGGTCGTTGAGCAGCGTGAAGAAGTTCTGCACCACCGCCTTGTCCTCGCAGATGGTGAATATTTCTTCAAACTGGTCGATAAATACCACCGGCACCACCCTATGATTGTCCTTGCTCCAGAATATATGAGTGTGGAAGAACGCCCATAGCTTGCACTCTTCTGGCAAGACGGCATCCAGCTGTTGCACGCTCTCCATCTCGCAGCCATGTTCTTCCAATTTAGTTATTACCGCCCCTATAATCTGGTCGGCATAACTCTGCTTCCCTGTATGCTCCAGCTTGATGGAAACAGGCAGAAAGCCATCGGCCATAAGCAGGGGAATCAAACCTGCATTAATAAGCGAAGTCTTACCCATGCCCGACTTGCCATAGATTACCGTACTATAGTTCTGCTTGATGACATCACACAAGATGGTCATTTCCCTCTCCCTGCCGAAAAACAAGTCCGCATCCTGCACCTGGTAAGATGCCAATCCAAGCCAAGGGTTATTCTGTATCTGTAACATAACTATTTAACGGAATGAACGTATGATTCTCTTTATCTGTGTCTCAAAATTCTCGTCATGAAGATAAATGATGTGTGCCTCCTTGGTAAACTCCACCGGAATGGCTCTTTCTGAGAAGGGGTTGATATCATCTATCACAATAGGCGAGATGTAGGGCTCATTCAACCGGTATTCAGCCTCCTCGATGGCTTGCCTCCATTCCTTCTTGAAGTAGCGTCGCCCCTCTTTCAAGGTGGTTCGGGAAAGGATGGGGACAAAGCGCTTGCACTCTTGTATCTTTTCCGCGATGCTCATCTCGTACTTCTCGCCCGGATTCAGTTCCACTTTGTCGAACCATACCGATGCCCCCAGCGACTTAAACTTCTGGGCCACCAGCCCGGCCTGCTCATAATCTTCGGAGGCATACGAAATGAAGATGTCGTATGCCTCGTCTCTTCCCGATGCCTTGGCGACCTCTCCTCCAAAGATTGACGATACCTCGCCCTGGGGATGTCGCGCTTCATACCGCTCGTTGAATTCATTGATGAAATCTTCCGCCTTGCGGTACACCGATGTCTGCACCCTCGAGAGGAAGTTCATCAGGTCGCCGTCCGAATCCGCCCTTTCAGCCGATACAGTCACTACCCCCTGCATATCGCCCGAGGCTGGCACAATGGTAAAATTCTTAATGGAATGCCAGAAAAAGCGGAAAAGCCAATTGGGGTAATCGCACCCCAATACCAGCAGAAACTTGTCCGACAAGTATTCGCCCAACTTTGCGGGGCGCGTGTCGCTATTATGCCAGCAATGCAGGTAATCGAGCAAGTCATCTTCCGTCACTTTGAACGAGCGCTTGGCCATGCTCAAACGGCCAAACAGGTAATACAACATGGTGTCTTCTCCGTCGAGCTCAGCCATCTTCACATCGGCAGATGCCTTCTTGTTGTACACCTTTATCCTGTCTGCCGATATTCCCAGTATATCATCTATGCCGCGCACGTAAGAGGTGGTCAGTACCAAAGGGAAATGGCACAAACGAAACAACCGCTTCACGAAATCGGGCATCACTACCTCAGCCTTGTTCAAAATGTCGTATATTTCATAATAAATATCTGTCACATCCCCGGCATTGCGCTGGTGCCTGTTGTATTCACGAATCAAGTCTTCCACCTGCGCGTAGTCCTTGCACACGGTGCCGCTCTCAAAATGCTCGGACAGTTTGCCCAGCACATATTCCCTCACATTGATGCACTCCCCACCCGGCATGGCAATCTGGATAAGATTGTCGCCAATAATCGGAACTACCCTTTTTTCCTCTACAGCATACATCAGGAGCTCCCAATTTCTTGCATTTATTTTATCAACGCCCATGTCCATAGCCCTCATCTATCTTCGGTTCATAGTATCGACAAATCATTTTGCTTGTGATTGGCGTGCCAATTTATAAAAATTTCATAAACCGACAAAGGATATAAACAAAAAAATCCGCCGAATTCCTTCGACGGATGCATTTCTTTACCTGCGGGTGGAGCTGGAGGGAATCGAACCCTCGTCCAAACGAGGAAACCATACGCTTTCTACATGCTTATCTCTGCCTTCGGTTTTCGAGTGCCGGCAAGACCAGAGCCACCAACCTGCACCTTATCCCCTAA
>CALUIF010000149.1 GCA_944320635.1 uncultured Bacteroides sp.
CCTTGTGTCCCCGGTTCGATTCCTGGTGGCACCACCACAAATACGGTATCGGAATGTAGCGCAGTTGGTAGCGCACTACGTTCGGGACGTAGGGGTCGGGCGTTCGAGTCGCCTCATTCCGACACAAAAATCGGTAAGCCGCTATAACCAGCGGCTTATTTCATTTCCAGCCCATCAAGCTCTCCCCCATACAAATGCCCCGCTGGGAAGCACATCACACTTCCATCAGCGGGGCATTTCTGCATTATTTCCGAAAATGCCTAAAAGCTATCCGATAACCTTGGCAAACCGTTCCAAGAACAAGTCGGCCTCATTCATGCTGAGGCACAACGGCGGAAGCAAGCGGATAACGTTCGTTCCGCTGACACCCGTAAACACATGCTGCTCTTTCAGCAGGCGGGTGCGCAGGTCTTTGACAGGTTGCTCGAATTCGATGCCAATCATCAGTCCTCTGCCACGCACCTCCTTCAAGCCGGGCAACTTCTGCAACTCGTCCAGCAAGTAAGTGCCCACACGACCGGCATTCTCCACCAAGCCTTCACCTTCTATGACATCAAGCACAGCCAAGGCAGCCGCACATGCCAGGTGATTGCCCCCAAACGTCGTGCCCAGCTGCCCATACACCGGCTCAAACTCCGGACTGATAAGCACAGCCCCCATAGGGAAGCCGTTGCCGATACCTTTGGCCACGGTGATAAGGTCGGGACGTATGCCTGCCCACTGGTGGGCGAAAAACTTTCCACTGCGCCCGTATCCGCTTTGTATCTCATCGAGGATAAGCACGGTACCCGTTTCCGTACAAACTTTGCGCAACGCCTGCAAGTACTCCGCCGAAGGAATACGGATGCCACCCACGCCCTGAATACCCTCGATGATAACGGCACATACATCACCCTTGCGAAGCTCGCGTTCCATAGCCTCTACATCGTTCAGCGGCACATAGGTGACGTGTTCATTCGCATTGACTGGAGCAATGATTTTGGGATTATCGGTCACCTCCACTGCCAGCGATGTACGGCCATGAAAAGCTTTGGCAGTAGAAACCAAGCGTGTCCGCCCGTTGTGGAAGGAAGCCAGCTTTAAAGCATTTTCATTGGCTTCCGCCCCACTGTTGATAAGAAACAGTTGATAGTCATCGTAGCCGCATGCCTTACCCAGCCGTCCGGCCAACTGCTGTTGCAACTTATTGATGACAGAGTTGGAGTAAAATCCCAACGTCGCAACTTGCCTGCCAATCATTTCCACATAGTGCGGATGCGCGTGGCCTATGGATATTACAGCATGTCCGCCATAAAGGTCCAAATACTCGATGCCTTGCTCATCCCACACATGGCAACCCTTACCTTTTACTATATTGATGTCGAATAATGGATATACGTCAAATAAAGTCATTTTAATGAAGAATTTAGAATAAAGAATGAGACATTAAAACGCACTCGGCTTCAGCCTTAACCCCACCGTTTCCTCCAGGTTGAACAGCAGGTTCATGTTGTGCACGGCCTGCCCGCTGGCACCCTTCAGCAGATTGTCTATGCAAGAGATGATGAGCAACTTGTCGCCATGTTTCTCCAGATGAAGCAGGCACTTGTTAGTATTCACCACCTGCTTCAGGTCGATGTTCTTGTCCACCACGTGGGTAAACGAGTCGCGCTCGTAGTACTCCGTATAAATACGGGTCAGCTCCTCGATGCTGCACTTGTTTCGCACCACAATGGTGGCAAAAATACCACGCGGAAAGGCTCCCCGGTAAGGAATGAAATCGATATCCGAGTCAAAACTGTTCTGCAACTGTTTCAGCGCCTGCTTTATTTCGGGCACATGCTGATGCTCGAAAGCTTTGTACACACTCAAGTTGTTGTCGCGCCAGCTGAAGTGGCTGGTTGCCCCGGGCTTTACGCCCGCACCCGTGCTGCCCGTAATGGCATTCACCTGTATGTCGCCCTTCAGCATCAAGTGCTTGGCAAGGGGCAACAATCCCAACTCTATACATGTGGCAAAGCAACCCGGATTGGCCACATGCATTGCCGAGCAAGTGGCGCGCCGGTTCAACTCGGGCAAGCCGTAGATAAAGTCGTTTCCTTCCGCCTTAAGGCGATAGTCCATGGACAAATCTATAATCTTCAAGCCGCCGGGAATAGAATGGCTCTCCAAGAACTTGCGCGTGTCTCCGTGCGCCGTGCAGAAGAAAAGGCAATCAATCTCGTCCAAAGGCAACTGGTCGGTAAAACAGAGGTCTGTCTCGCCATACAGTCCCTCGTGCACATCGGTCACACGGTTGCCCGCATTGCTGGCGCTATTGATGAATACGATTTCCGCCTCCGGATGGTTGATAAGCAGACGGATCAGTTCGCCAGCCGTATAGCCCGCCCCGCCTATGATTCCTACTTTTATCATATATTCAATGAAGAATTAAGGGTGAAGGATGAAAGCCTCCGTGCCACATCCTCCACCAGTATTTGTCATTATTGGTAATATCGGTTTTGCTCCTCCGGGATTACCAGCATCAAAATGAAATAAACCAGTACTCCCGAAAAGATAGTAAATATGGTGAGCAACACATAGGCCACCCGCACCACGGTAGGATCAAGACCGAAGTAGTTGGCAAAGGCGGCACACACACCGGCCAGCATGCGCCCCTGCCGGGGACGGCGCAGTTTCTTAGGTTCATCCATGGCACTTATACCGTTTAAATGTTATTCAGTTCGTCTTTATGCCCGGCGTAGTACGCACGTAGCGGAGTGCTGAGTACCTTGATAAAGCCCTTGGCATCCTCGGCCGTCCATCCCTTCTGCATCTCGCCATATTCGCCAAACTTATTTTTCACCAAGTCGTCCTGGCTCTCCACGCCCACAGTGTGGAAACCATAAGGACGCAACTCCAAAATGGCCGTGCCGTTGACGTTGCGCTGCGAAGACTCCAGCATGGCCTCAATGTCGCGCATCACCGGCTCCAGATACTCACTTTCGTGCAGGAACATGCCATACCAGTTGGCTACCTGATCCTTCCAATACTGCTGCCACTTGCTCAGCGTGTACTTCTCCAAGAAGCGGTGCGCGCCGATAATCAGCATAGGAGCAGCCGCCTCGAAGCCCACACGCCCCTTGATGCCTATGATGGTGTCGCCCACGTGCATGTCGCGCCCTATGGCGTATGCCGCCCCTATCTCCTCCACCTTCTGGATGGCGCGGATGGGGTCGTCGAAACGTTCGCCGTTGATGGCCTTCAGCTCGCCTTGTTCAAAAGTGAGGCGCAGCTGCTCAGTGCCCTCTTTAGTGCAATGTTTCAAGTAGGCACTCTCCGGCAATCCCTGCGCCGAGTCGAGAATTTCGCCTCCGCAGATGCTCGTACCCCAAATGCCTACGTTGTACGAATACTTCAGCTTCGCGAAGTCGGCCGCAAAACCATGCTTGTTCAGGTAGTCTATCTCCTCCTGGCGGCTCAAAGCCATGTCGCGCGTCAGCGTGATAATCTCCACGCCCGGCGCCATCACAAGGAAGGTCATGTCGAAACGCACCTGGTCGTTGCCAGCCCCGGTAGAGCCGTGTGCAATGGCATCGGCCCCAATCTCGTTGGCATAGCGCGCAATGGCAAGTGCCTGGAATATACGCTCAGAGCTGACCGAAATGGGGTACGTGCCGTTTCGCAACACGTTGCCATAAACCATGTACTTCAGACTCTTGTCGTAATATTCGTGCGTCACGTCGAGGGTCACGTATTTCGCAGCCCCCAACTTGTAGGCATTCTCCTCATTAGTTTTCAGCTGCTCCGCGCTGAATCCGCCCGTATTGGCACAGGCAGCATGTACTTCATAACCTTTCTCTTTGGCCAGATACATTACGGTAAACGAAGTGTCCAGCCCGCCACTGAAGGCAACTACTACTTTCTTTCTTTCCATATCTTTAATGAAGAATTAAGAATGAAGAATTCAACTTACTATCATCCTTCATCTGGTTATTTTTTACTGTTTTGATGCTTGATACAAGTAATGAAGTCTGCACCGCTTTGGGCAAATTCCGACTCACGGATAAGTGCGCCAATCGCCGTGCCCGAACGAAGAATCTGCCTTCTCAAGATGAATTCTTGCCGCTCTTCGCGTAAAAAACGCGTCCCACGCACGCTGCGCAGCGCAAATGCGCAGCTCTTGGTGTGTAGTAGCGAGTCCTGTCTGTTGCGCGAATTCTTCATTCTTCGTTCTTCATTAAACTTATATTGTGTCTTCCTCGTGCAGCGCCGGGTCATACAACATAGCCGTGCAAATGCAGAACTTACGGTCCTTGGCCACAAGGATGTCGTGATTGATGCACCCTTCACATCCCTTCCAGAAGGCATCGTCGTCTGTCAGTTCATTGAAAGTGACAGGCACGTAGCCCAACTCGGTGTTCATCTTCATCACGGCCGCGCCACTGGTCAGGCTGAACACCTTTGCCTTGGGCCATCGCAACCGCGCCAGGCGGAATGAGGCCTGCTTGATACGCTTGGCCAGCCCCAGTCCCCGGTACTTAGGGTGCACTATCAGTCCCGACGTGGCCACATACTGCTTGTTGCCCCAGCTTTCTATATAGGTAAAGCCCGCAAAATCGTCTCCGCACAAGGCTATGATGGCCTTCCCCTCCTTCATCTTGGTAGCCACATATTCGTGTGTGCGCTCGGCAATGCCGGTGCCCCGTACCTTTGCAGCCTCCCGTATGGTATCTAAAATCGTATCGACGTAAACTTCATGGGAAGCATCTGCCACCATCACATCAATTTGTTTCGAATCCATTTCTTCTCTCTTAATAAATCCGGGCCGGGAGGGAAAGTGCACTCAGCCGTCCCTGCCCCCAAAATTACATATTTATTATTTTATATTAGGTATGATTTCCGATAAAAATTCCCGTATCCTGCCGTGCGGAATGCCTTCGCGTATCACCATCATGATAGTGTCGTCGCCCGCAATGGTGCCAAGTATGTCGTGGCACTCCCTGTTGTCTATGTCATAAGCCATGCTGCTGGCATACCCTGGGCGCGTGCGTATGACGGCCAGGTTGCCCGAAAACTGCAGCGACACGAAGCCGCTGTGCATCAGCATCTCACTGGTACTCTGCACATTCGAGCGCTTGTACATGATGTTGTTGGGCAACACGTACACATACTTCCCATTGCCGTTGGCCGCCTTGGCCACCTTCAGCAGCTTTAAGTCGCGCGACAGGGTAGCCTGCGTCACCTCAAAACCCTCGTCTTCCAAAGCCCTCAGCAGCTCGTCTTGCGAGCCCACCTCCTTGCCCGAAATAATCATCTTAATGGCATCCAGCCTATCGGCTTTTTTCTTCATTGTTTTGCATATTTATTCTAAAACGGGGCAAAATTACGCTTTATTTTTGGAATAATATACAAAAATCGGCTTTTTTATTCATGTTTTCCGCATATTCTCTCTCCACGCCCTGCGCACGGCCAGTGTCCGACCCGTCGAAGGCCGCCGCAGCAACAGGTACTGCGGAAGCGAGGCCACAACGGCGGAGACGAGATGACCAGACAAGCCGATGGCCACAAAATTCTTAAAATATCCACACATTTCCACTCCCGTTCCTGACGGGTTTTGGACGTATCATGTCCGTATTTTCTACGCTCCACCTCCGACCCTATACGCCGTAGTTTTGTCGGACTTGTCTCGGAGTTGTGTCGGAGGAGAGTCGGAGTTGGTATATGGCTGGGGCACCCAGGACATGTCAATGTTTTGCATTAGAGACACTTACGAAGATACCATATTAAACTTTTTGTAAGAAAACAAGAAAAATCAAGTTTTTTCATGTAAACATTTATACGTCGAGTGCCGGCGAATATGCGGGAGGAAATATGCTTACATAAGTACATGTGGGAATTTAGTTTAGATTAGCTAAAGAATTTCTCGGCGTACGACACAGACCGGATAGCTTGATTAAATAAAGTTAAATTAAAACATCATTCTTCTTTCGGCTAATCAAGTTGTGTATGCAGAATTTTTGTTTAAACACACAGTCAGGCGCGTATTATACAAATTATTTTTTAGAATTAAAAGCGTTAGTCACTCTGTAAACTTAGGTGGTCTTGCCCATTCTATGGGCATGATATTTGCATTAAATATAGGTATATGGGGCATGAAAACATAATCACTATTATAAATATTTGTTAATTTCAGAGGTCAGATTCAGACAACAAAAACAAGCAAATAACTAATAATCAAACCAATTAGCACTTTTGAAGAGTTAACAAAACCAAAAAATTATGGCTCTACACGGATTTCTTAAAACTTCGCTTTCGTATTATAAGGCAGACTGGAGCCAAACAGGCTCTCCTACTGATGCCGGAAACCTTGAATACACTTGCCCGGTGTGGGAAATCTGACAAATCTCAAAAGGGCACGGGCAAATGTGCTGAGGCAACCACAAAAGCATCGGCAAGAATCAGGCCTGCCATCCTCCAGTCTTTTCAACAAATGTTCACTTTAAAGCCCATAACTACATGCAGCAAATTGAAATTGCCACCGAAAGGCTTATCATCAGAACACCGAACGAAAAAGACACCCAAGACGTGTTTGCGTTGATGAACGACAAGGAAACCGCATTGAGTACCGGCTTCCGCGCCATGAGTTCCCCGAGCGAAGCAGAAGGGAAAATACGCAGGGGCATGACCAGCCAAAACATGTTTGTCATCGTTAAAAAAGAAATGCCTGCCCATGTCATCGGCGTATTCGAAGTGATGCCCAATAAAACGGACACCGTTATCGGAGAGAAATGGGATTACCACATCTGCTACTTTCTCAACCGAGAATCACGACAGAAAGGCTACATGACGGAAGTACTGGCCAAAATGAAAGCATATCTGTTCAACGAGCGGATGGCAGACCTGCTGACCATCACCGTATTTCCGCGGAACAACGCTTCGCGCAGGGTTGCCATGAAAAGCGGATTCGTATTTAAACGTCTTGAAAAAGAATGCGTGATGACTGGCGAAGGCGAACTGACCGACTTGGAGTTTTATACGCTTGCCAAGGAGAACTTTGAAGCCCCCAAGAAGCAAAATCATGAAGAAACAATCCGGCTGGCAGAAAGACAAAAATGGATAAACGAAGGAGGCATACTCTATCCCATTCCCGGTTATGCAACGTTGCTGGCCAACCCGGGAAATGGCATCTTCCGCATCCACGAAGAACCACGCTCCAAAAGGCTGGGATTGGAAAGAATCGACGAGTCATTTGTATTCGACTTCAAGATTTACGACCTTGATTGCGAGGACGTGATAGAGCATGTCATCAGGACATGGACATCGGAACTGTTCATCAAGAGCAATAAAAACCTGGGTATCATTTTCAACGGGCTGAAGGGCACGGGCAAAACGATTGCGGCCAAGTTGCTGAGCAACCGCATCGGATTGCCGGTCATCGTCATTTCGAAACCTTTGGAAGGAATGCTTGAGTTTATCCAGTCGTTATGCTTTGAAAGCGTCATCCTCATTGACGAGGCCGAAAAGACATTCAACGAAGAACGGGAGGTTCTGCTCAAAATGATAGACGGAGTGTACAACAGCAAGCGCAAACTCTACATCCTTACAACCAACAGACTGAGCATCGACGAAAATCTGCTGGGACGCCCCGGACGCATCCGATACATCAAGGAGTTTGGCAACCTGTCGGCAAAGGCAGTCAACGATGTCATTGATGACAACTTGATGGACGTATCTCTGAAAGATGACATATTGAAACTGGTGGACACATTGGAAATCTCTACCATCGACATTCTGAAGTCCATCGTTGAAGAGTGCAACATTACAGGCAAAGTGCCTGCCAGCCCAATGCTCAACATTCCGAAGGCAAAATACAAGATAAGGGTTGTTACCTTCGAAGACCTGGACACTCAATATCATCAAGAAGTAAAATCCCTGATAAAAGAAAAACTGAGCATTGGCGAGACGACAGAAGACTGGTTGATGAAAATCGTAGACTATGACGACGACAAGAAAGCGAAAAGAAACAAGGATGTAATAGAGGAGAAGTACCATTGCGACATAGACATATCTTCTTACCCATCGACCAGCGTCGTGCTGTATTCCGGCCAGTTGTTCAGACATGGCATCATTGTCGATACCCCCGACAGCGCTGGTTTCTTCACACTTGAATATGACTGGCACGACCCCGACCTGTGCTGCTTGGGAAATGGCATTGCCCAACCGTCCCTTTACCGCGGGCAACTGCTGCATTAAAAGACAACCAAGGAAACAATAAGGCATTTTTGCAGTCAAAGATTTTGCATTTCTGATAAAGTTTGCTACTTTTGTCGTGGCTGCCCGCGTGCGGGTAGCCACGACATGGTGAAAGTGACGTGCTTCATCCTGTGTAGGAAATCTGACAGTTTCAATGGAACAGGGGTAAGCAATGACATTCATCACTTGGGTGACGTATGTTCTGTTACGAACATAGCTCCACAAGTGTGAGGCGTTGTTTATTTGTTCCTGGGTTTTGTCAGAACCTCCTACACGATAAACCGATGGCTTCACACTTTTTTATTTGTGGAACGCTCATCGAAAGCCGTCCAATTGGTGGATAGATGCGCCAAGGGTTAATCTTTGTTAACGTACCCTTTGAAAAGGCCTTAATTAAAATTCTCATTCGTATTAGGAACATAACTACTAAAGATGAGACATGAAAAAGAGAAAAAACACAGCCCAAAATGAAAAAGCGCGCGCCAAGAGTGCGCGCGAAGCACTGCGGTTTCAAATGACGTGGGAGGCAAAGAAACTTTTCCCGAATGCCGGCAGCGAACTTGCCGAACGCATCGACCGGGAATGCACCCTCGCAGAAGAAGCCCACCTGTTACCATGTATCCAACAGGGAAAAGAGTTTCTGGATGCCTTTCGTGCAAAGTTTGGCACTTCCGCAAAGATGGTATTCGCCCCGTTCTTGCAGAATAGTATCCTGGCCTGTTGCATGAGACTGACAACAGAACCTGCATCGCTGGAATGCGACCCGACAGAAATGTTTACGCAAACCATGGCGCAAGAACCTCTGACTGTGGACATCACTGTGGACGGTGCAGCTCTTTCTGCCGTGTACAAGTGGGCATTGGAAAGCGGCAAAACAACCAAGAAATACTCTGAAGGACTGGAAGTACTCATTGATGCTTTATCATTCCGCTTCCCGGCAGCCAGCCAGTTGCAAGGGTTGCTCATCGAGCAAGCGCAGGCACACGGGGTGAAAGTAGATGAAGCAACGACCCAACGCCTCATGCAAGAAGTACATACCCACATCGATAAACTGCCGTTGGAGCGTATGCCTTTCTTTGCCGATTTCCTTAAACTGGGCGTCTACATGCAGCAACTCAACTCGGCGTTGCCAGGCAAGCCGGACATCAAGCGGTCTCCGGCAACAGAAAAAAGCGCCTTGGCAGCTTGCTGCCTCGGCACGGCTCTTCCATCTGCCAAGGCCGAAGTATGGAAAGGCGAAGTCATGGAGGCAGAAATCGACCATTTCAGCGGCTCCCACGACTACGAGATTGCCATGCAATTGCTTAAAACGCATTTTCACGGAAACCTGACGGCTATACCTAATGGGTGGATGGCAGACTTGGGAATAATCAAACTGAAACTTATCCTTATAGATTCGTTCCGTGCAATAGTGAAGGATGGTGCAGCACACTGCTATGCCAAGTTGGATGAACGTGCAAAGACACGCCTTAATGCCGAACTGGATTGGTACGAACATTACGGAATTACTGCCGATATGTTACTTTTGAAGAATTTTGTGCAGGAAGTGAATGCCAAGTTCAATGCAGACATCAGTCCGGGCACAGCTCTGCTGGAACACAGTGTAGCAGCCTTCTGCTTGGGATTAACGCC
>CALUIF010000150.1 GCA_944320635.1 uncultured Bacteroides sp.
AAATGACGGTGAAACCGACTGATGCCACTGCCGAGACTTTGGAAGCACTCGTTGCCTTCACTGCCAAGAAAGATGTGAAAGTAAATGGCAAGGGCACATTTGAAGTTGCAAAATATGCACGCACTGATATGCAAGGCAATTTAGATATCGCTGAGGAAGCTACAAGTACCTTCAACTATGCTACATATACAAATGTTGCTAATACAATCAATATTGATGGTACTTTCTCCCGCGTGACTTCTTCTGGTAATAGCACTTCTACTCCTGCCCGTGTATACTGCGGAAACTTCATAGAAGGTGGTAAGGCTAATATTACCGATGGTTTGCCTGAAAGACGTTAAAGTATTTCTCGCTAATCAGATAATTTAATCAAGAGAGGGCACCCCGTTGCGGGATGCCCTCTTTCTTTATCATCACTTTAAGAAAAATGAGAAGATTATATATAGTGACTATTGCCGGGGCTGTTTTAGGGTTGATATGCCTTTCTGCCTGCACCCACTGCCCCCGTCCGGCATCAAACAGCAGCGCAGCCCCTCCCGCAGCAATCTCCTTCGCCGACACCCTCCACGACTTCGGCACCTTCCCGGCGGACAGTGCCCGGCGGGAATATGTCTTCCGCTTCACCAACACGGGCGACGGGCCGGTGGCGGTGGTCGACGTGGCCGTGTCTTGCCGCTGCCTGTCGGCGGAATACACGCGGACGGTGGTGCGCCCGGGCGAGAGCGGGCAGGTGACGCTGGTGTTCGACGGCACGAAGTCCGCGCCGGGCTACTTCGACAAGTCTGCCCGGGTGCGGTTCAATTCGCCGCGCATCTACACGCTGCGGGTGAGGGGGTGGATGGAGTAGTATAGCTGCCCCGCTGGCTTTCCTACGCCACCGCCGCCTCATTATAAGCCATTTACCCGACATTCCCACAGAATTCTTCATTCTTCCCTCTTCATTCTTCATTTATTTCCTTACCTTTGCAGTTGTACAAAGATTGTTCATACTTTAAACACGAGGGAGGAAAACAGTATGCTTATCGTTTCATCGGGAGAGTTCAGGGCCAACCAGAAGGCTTACCTTGACAAGGTGGATGACGGCCAGGAGGTGCGTGCAGAAGACTTTGCCAAGGAGCCGGACGAATACTTGGAACGGGCCATTTCGGGCGAGGAGTTTAAACGGAGGGTATTGACCCATGTACGCGAACTTTTTAACACGAGCGATGCAACGAGAATGAAAATGTACCCAAATGCAAGAGTAGCTGAATGAAGATGTGTCAAAATACAATGGTAACACTATTCTCCTCCTCCCGGGAGGAGGAGTACCCGAAGGGGGAGGTGGTAGGCAAAATAAAAATCTCTGAAATATAAGATAATAGTATATCCTACCACCCCGTCACTGCGTGCCACCCCTCCTCCCAGGAGGAGGGGAATCCGCACAAAAACAGCATTCTGCCCTATTGGCGACCTACAGCATTATGATACACCTTCAATTCGCATTAAACTACATTTTCATGCAACCTCATCAAAATACTTTCTCTTCCACTCATCACTTAGACAACAATCATTGAACTAAAATTACATTGTTATGCCATCTGACAGTGAACTAAAAAAGATGATGAAAAGCGAAAAGGAGATAAGCCTTGAACATATTTTAGAGCCAGACGAAGATTTGGAACGGGCTGTGTCATTTGATGCAGTTTTAGAAAAAGTTCATGCCCATATCCACGAAATGTTTAAGGATAAAGACTAAAGAACAACCCCATGCTAAAAGAAATATTCCGCCTGCTGCCCCCTGCCGAGCGCCGCCACAGTGTGTGGGTGGCGCTGGCCGTGCTGGTGCGTGCCATGCTGGACTTTGCCGGGGTGGCGGCGCTCATCCCGCTGCTGCTGGCGGTGCTGCGTCCGGGCGGCAGCCGAGGCACGATGCTGGCGCTGTGCGGCGCGGTGATGCTGTTTGTAGTGGTAAAAAACGTCATGGTGGCTCTGCTGGCTCGGGTGGAGAGCCGCTTCCAGATGCGCATTTACCGCGACTTCAGCCGGCGCATGTTCGTCAACTACTACCGACGGGGGCTGATGTTCCTCAAGAGCAAGAGCAGCGTGCAGCTGGGGCATGAAGTGAACTACGTGTGCTACACCTTCTGCCTGTGCGTGCTGGCGCCGCTGTTCCGCATGGGCGGCGAGGCGGTGCTGGTATTGATGATGATTGCCGCCTTGGTCATCTGGGAGCCGTTGGCCGGACTGTTGCTATGTGCCGTGCTCATCCCGCTGGCCCTGGCCTACATACTGGTGGTGAGGAAACGGCTGCGCGCTTACGGCCGCGAGGAGCTGGAGGCAAGGCGGAGGCAGTCGCGCACGGTGGTCGAGGCCTTCCGCGGCTATGCCGAGATAGAGATAGCGCAGTCGTTTGGCTCGTCGCTCGGCAGTTTCGACCAAGGCATGGACGCCATTACCCGCAGCCGCCTGCGCATGGAGCGCTACCAGCTGTTCCCGCAATTCCTGTCGGAAGCAGCCATCGTGGCGGGCATTGCGTTGCTCATCGGCACAGGGCGGGGCGACATCGGCATCATGAGCGGCGTGTTTGCCGTGGCAGCCTTCCGGCTGATACCCGCCATGCGGAGCATACTGAACAGCTGGGTCACCCTGCAGAACGCCTCCCACTCGGTTGCCGTGGTAGCGGAAGGCCTTGACGGTGACACGCTCGAGAGCGCGGAAGCGGAACGCCCCTTCACCTTCGCCCACAGCATACGGCTGGAGAACGTGGGCTTCGCCTTCCCCGACGGCGGACGACTGTTTGGCGGCATAGACCTGGAGATAAAGCGCGGCGAGCGGATAGGCGTGCGGGGAGCCAGCGGCTCGGGCAAGTCCACGCTGTTCAACCTGCTGCTGGGCTTCTACCGCCCCACCGAAGGGCGCATCTGCGTGGACAACCGCGAACTGACGCCTGCCAACCGCAGCGCCTGGCACCGGCTGGTGGGCTACGTGCCGCAAGAGATATTCATCATAGAAGGCTCACTGGCCGATAACATCGCCTTGGGACACCTGCCTCCCGACCGCGCCAAGGTGCAGCACGTGCTGGAGCAGGTGCAGCTGAAGGAATGGGCCGACGCCCTTCCTCAGGGACTGGACACACCGCTGGGCGAATACGGCAGCCGCCTCTCCGGCGGGCAAAAACAACGCATCGGCATAGCCCGGGCACTGTACAAGGAGGCAGAGGTGCTGTTTTTCGACGAAGCCACCTCGGCCCTCGACAGCCGCACGGAGCAAGAGATAAACAGCGCACTAAGCACCCTCTCCACCCGCTACCGGGAGCTGACAATGATTATCATAGCCCACCGGGAGTCGTCGCTGGAAGTGTGCGACAGGGTGTTTGATTTGGATACTAAACAATATGTGCAAGTCACTTATTAAGTAAGTCTCAAGAATTAAATGAATATATTCTGTTATTTTTTAGACGCGGATTGAGCGAATGAGGCGGATTATTCTTAGCATAAAATACTGCATCCTATAAATTACAAATCCGCTCAATCCGCCTTATCCGCGTCTAAAAAATCAATGACAGGCATAGTATAAACTAAATATGAACTACTTATAAGAACAAAGAATACATATTATGAACCAAGACTATCTGATAGCCGGATTCCGTCTGCGGGCGGAAGGAGACGCATTGGCCGAAGCCATGACACAGTTGCAGGGCTTCAAAGTATTTGCCACCCCCACGCAAGAAGGCGAAGAACCGCTGCTGCACCTGACGGTAAGCGATAGGGAAACCCCGGCTTTTGAAAAAGAACTGTATAAAAGCGAGGTGGACGACGTGACCAGCCGCTTCGGCCGCTATCCCGGCGGATATTGCTTCGAGACAGTGCACCACGCCAACCACCAACGCCTGCAACTGTGGGTGAAGCAAGGCGACAACCGATTCCAGCTGAAAGGCGACCTTGACCCACGGTTGCTGCGCTTCACGTGCTGGATAGCCTTTGGCGTGGGCATAGCCCGCCACAGAGCCGTTCCGGTACACACCAGCGCCATTGTCTACCGAGACCGCGCCGTGCTGTTCTTGGGTGAAAGCGGCACAGGAAAAAGCACCCATACCCGCCTGTGGCGCGAAAACATCGACGGCGCGAAGCTGCTGAACGACGACAGCCCCATTGTGCGCATTCACGACGACGGCATGCCCTACGTGTACGGCAGCCCCTGGAGCGGCAAGACTCCTTGCTACAAGACGGAACACTACCCGCTGGCTGCCTGCGTACGCCTGTCGCAAGCGCCATACAACAAGATAGAACGCCTGGGCATAGCACGCGCCTATGCAGCCCTGCACCCCTCGTGCCCGCCCGACTTTGCTTACGACGAACGGCTGTACGACGACATCAGCCACGTGCTGAACGGCATCTTGTCGCACGTGCCGGTCTACCACCTGGCCTGCCTACCCAATGCAGACGCAGCCCGGCTGTCTTGTGAAACGATATTCGGCTTATGAGAAAAATAATTCTGCCCAATGACTTCCTAGGTGAAGCTGCCCGGGCACTGGCCGAAGGACAAACGGTGAAGATACACATCACGGGAGAAAGCATGTACCCGTTTATCAGAAGCGGAAAGGACATAGTGGAGATTGTGCCTTGCCCGCCCGAGGGCGAATTGCCTGCCTGGTGCTGCCCCTTCTACCAGTGGGAAGGCCGGTACATGGTGCATCGCTACATAGGCCGGAAAGGCGAAGACTGCCTGATGCTGGGCGACGGCAACCTGGCCCGCATAGAACAAATAAAGCGCAACGAGGTGATTGGCCTGTTGCGCTACATCTACCGCCCCGACGGCAGCATTCAAGACTGCACGGACGCCCGCTGGCTGCGGCGCGGAGCATGGTGGTACCGCCTGCACCCCCTGCGCCGCTGGCTGCTGCCCGTCATGAAGAGGTTGGGCATCAGCTTGTAGCAGCAGGGCGGTGTGTCAAACGCTTCCATTGCATCAGGAATGAATTCTTCGCCACCATGATGGGGTACCAGAAGGCTTCGCCGGGGGCAAGAGACCCCAACTCCACGCAACGCTTCACCGCACGAGTCAGCGTGTACCACTTACCGCTCCAATAGCCTTTTGGACGCTGCGCCCGACCTGCATAATAACGTCCGAAGTTTCCGCCTGACCATATATCATGAAGCAACCATTCTGCTTTCTTCTCGTCCTTAGCGTCGAAGGGAATGGGCAGCACTTCGCGCGGACACCCCAAGCAGTTTACCAGCAAGGCGCCAAATACACGTGCCGACTTTTGCAAGCCGAAATCCTTTATTAACTGCGCGGCTTCCTGCTTATCCTGTTTCGTATGGGGAGCATTGCTTAAAAGACAGGCCCAGTCGCACACCTGCCTCAGGCCGATGCCCTCGTTGAGGAAATGCATAGTGGCATGCGTCAGCACATACGCCACGTTGAAGGGGTAAGGCGGCACGCTGACAAGCGTCTCTCCCACCTTCACCTTCGGGCAACGGGCGGCATTGTCTTCCCACCAAGAGGCTATGGCACGTTGCATCCGGCGATCGGCCAACGGACGGCTCAGAGAAATCAGCACGCGATGGTTCTCCACAATCGCCCCATGCCAATGCACGCAGGTATGCCTGAAGGTTTCCTCGTGTTCCTCAGTGGCTTCCGGCCTCAACAAGGCGTTTGCCTGCTCATAAAAGCGCTTGCCTAAGTACAAATCAATGTCGCCACACTGGCGATGGTGGGGCAAGCGGTAATTTTGCGCCACGCCCTGCCCTTTGGCCAACACAGGCTCCACGCCCTGCGCGCGGAGCAAAGCATAAAGGTTGCCAATCTCGCGGTTGAGCAATTCATGCTGCTCTTCCACATGAAGTGCAACGGCACACCACTGCAAATAAAGCGCTTTGGGAGGCCGCTGCCCCTCGGGCAATAAACGGATGCCATCGAGCAAGATGGCCGGAAGAGCCTGACGACGGGCTATTTGAAACAACTGCTTCCAATCGGTATCTGCGCCAAAGAGGGAAGCATCGGGGGCACCGCCCCATAATCCGGACTTTAAAAGCTCGAAAAACTGTTGCTGGATGGTAGTCATATAGATTCTGATTACAGTTTATAGGATAAATAACTTTGGTAAGTGCGCAAAGAATACGAAAAAAGAAAGGTTATATTTTGCGTATCGCCGATAATGTATATCTTTGCGCATTACTAATCCATAAAAACAGAATGCCATGCGTATAAAAGATTCGTATAAAGTGCGCGAGATTGCCGGCGAGAACCTCATTGTAGAGCAAGGGAAGTCGCAGGCAGACATGACCAAAGTCATTTCACTGAACTCCACAGCCCTGTTGCTTTGGAATGAACTATATGGAAAAGACTTCACCCCCACCGATGCAGCCGCCGTACTGACAAGCCATTTCGGCATCGAACAGGAAGTAGCCGATGCGGATGCCCGCAAGTGGATTGACATCCTCAGCCGGTGTGGCATCATTGCCTGAATACAGTCCATAAACCTATCCTTTTCTCCTTTGCCCCGCAAAGGTAAGGCTTTATTGTGAAAAAGGGAAATAATCAATTTATTCATCATCATTTATCTTATGAACAAACTTAACCAAGTGGTCTTGGCGGGACTTACAGCCCTGGCATTTGCCTCGTGTGCAGGCCAAGACACTGAAGCCAATTTCCAAGTAGTACCTCTCCCCCAAGAGGTGAGTATGAACAACACTGAAGCGCCCTTCCGGCTTAGCAGCAACACACGCATCGCCTATCCCGAAGGCAACGACCTGCTGAAGCGCGATGCCGAGTTCCTGGCACAGTACATCGGGCAGTCTGCCGGCTTTGTACCGCAAACGCAAGGCCTCGCCCAAGGGGAGGCACCGGCTAAGCAGAACATTGTGCTGGGCCTCTCGGCAGATATTGCCAACCCCGAAGGCTATGTGCTGGACGTACAGACAGACAACGTATTCATCAACGGGCAGACCCCCAACGGCGTCTTCTACGGCATACAGACGTTGCGCAAGGCCATCCCGGCACAAACCACAGCCTCCACTATCCTGCTGCCCGCCGGCACCATCAAAGACGAGCCACGCTTTGCCTACCGTGGCATGCATCTCGATGTGAGCCGCCACTTCTTTACTCTAGACTTTGTGAAAGAATACATCGACCTGTTGGCATTGCACAACATGAACACCCTGCACTGGCATTTGACTGACGACCAAGGCTGGCGCATCGAAATAAAGCGTTATCCACGCCTCACCGAAGTAGGCTCTACGCGCAACCGCACCGTCATAGGCAAAAACACAGGCAAGTATGACGACACGCCCTACGGCGGCTTCTACACTCAAGACGAAGCCCGCGAAGTGGTAGAGTATGCCCGCGAACGCTACATCGACGTCATTCCCGAAGTCGACCTGCCCGGACACATGCTGGCCGCACTGGCCGCTTACCCCGAATTGGGCTGCACGGGCGGACCATACGAGGTATGCCCGGAGTGGGGCATCTTCGACGACGTACTTTGCATTGGCAATGACAAGACGTTTGAGTTCCTGGAAGGCGTTATGGAAGAAATCATCGACATCTTCCCCTCGAAATACATCCACATAGGAGGCGACGAATGCCCCCGTACCCGCTGGGAGGCCTGCCCCAAATGCCAGACACGCATCAAGGCTGAAGGGCTGAAGGCCGACAAGAACCACTCCGCCGAAGACCGCCTGCAAAGCTACTGCATGGCGCGTATCGAACGCTTTCTGAATGGACACGGGCGGCAAATCATCGGCTGGGA
>CALUIF010000151.1 GCA_944320635.1 uncultured Bacteroides sp.
ACGAGGAGACGCGCCAGCGCTTCATCATCGGCAAGGCGGACATCAGCAGCCTCACCCTCTCGCTCAACCGCCAGCAGGAGGCGCAGCGCAACTACATCTCCGCCCTGCAGGACTACTGGCTGAATTATTACAAGATACGGAAACTGACGCTTTTTGATTTCGCTTCCGGTTTCTCCTTGTCCGATAAGTTTGACTACGCGCAATGAACCACAAGACGTTACCTTTCTCCTCGTTCACCCTCATCGTGGCCTTCGTGTGCCTCTCGCTGGTGGGGCTGGCCGTTATACCCCTGTTGCCTGTCAAGCTGAACCCTTCGCGCAGCCTGCCCGGCTTCACGCTGAGTTTCAGCATGCCGGGTGCCTCGTCGCGGGTGGTGGAGATGGAAGTCACCAGCAGGCTGGAGGCCATGTTGGCGCGCATTGTAGGGGTGAAAAACATCAGTTCCACTTCGGGCAACGGCTATGGCAACATTACTGTCGAGCTCGACAAGCATGCCGATGTGGACATGGCGCGCTTCGAGGCTTCAACCATCGTGAGGCAGACGTGGGCCGAACTGCCCGACGGGGTGAGTTATCCCGTCATTCAGGTCAAGACGCCCGATGAAGAAGCCTTGCGCCCTTTCCTCTCCTTCACGCTCAATGCCCCTTCGGCACCTATACTCATCCAACAATATGCCGAAGAGCATATCAAGCCCCGCCTGGCCCGTTTGGACGGCATCTACAAGATAGAGTTGAGCGGCGCCACCCCGATGGAGTGGAGGCTGGAGTACGACAGCGAGCAGCTTCGGCGCCTTGGCATCAGCGTAGACGATATAGCCACGGCCATCGACCGCCATTACCGCCGCGAGTTTCTCGGCATCCACAATGTCGAGACGGGGCAGGGCGGCGAGCAATGGATACGCCTGGCCTTGGTGCCCGGGCGGATGGAAGACGGGCGTTTCGATGCCACCCGCATCTCGGTGACGGCAAAGGATGGCAGGATGATCCGGCTGGACAAGCTGGTGCACGTGACGCATGCCGAGGAGGCTCCGCAAAGCTATTACCGCATCAACGGCTTGAACTCCGTCTACCTCTCCATTACGGCGGAGGAGTCTGCCAACCAGCTTAAACTCAGCACGCAGGTGTACGACGAAATGGAGGACATCCGCCAGGTGCTGCCCTCCGGCTATGAGATGCACGTAAGCTACGATGCCACCGAGTACATCCGCGCGGAGTTGGACAAGATATATTACCGCACGGCACTCACAGTGGCCATCCTGCTGGCGTTCGTATGGCTCATTACCCGGCGGGTGAAGTATCTGTTCCTCATTGTGACAAGCCTGGCGGTCAACATCTCCGTGGCCGTTATCTTCTATTACCTGTTCGGGCTGGAGATGCAGCTGTACTCCCTTGCGGGTATCACAGTGTCGCTCAATCTGGTGATAGACAGTACCATCGTGATGACCGACCATATACTGCACCGGCGCAACCTGAAGGCCTACATGTCCGTGTTGGCCGCCACCCTTACCACCATGGGCGCGCTGGTCATTATCTTCTTCCTCGATGAGGAAATCCGCCTCAATCTGCAAGACTTTGCGGCGGTGGTCATTGTCAATCTGGCTGTATCTTTGCTGGTATCGCTCTTTTTTGTCCCCTCCATGATAGACAAGATAAAGCTGGTGAAAGCCCGGCCTGCCGGACGGCGCTTCCGACTGTGGCGCAACCTCGTCCGCCGGGCATTGCCCCGAAGCGTGCGGCGGTGGACAGACCGGTATGCGGGCAGGCGTGTGGTCGTTTACTTCACCCGTTTCTATGCCCGCATGACGGGATGCCTGGTACGTCGCTTCCGTTGGGCGGTATGCCTGGTGCTGGTGCTGGGTTTTGGTCTGCCCGTGTTTCTGCTGCCCGAAAAGCTGGAAGGCGAGGGGCGCTGGCCCGAGCTGTACAACAGCACGTTGGGCTCGAACACCTACAAAGAGGACATCAAGCCTGTGGTGGACAAGGCACTGGGAGGCGCCCTGAGGCTGTTCGTGCAGAAAGTCTACGAGGGCAGCTACTTCACGCGCAACGAGGATGTGGTGCTCTATGCCAATGCCAACCTGCCCAACGGCAGCACCTTGGAGCAGATGAATGCCCTGATGAAGCGCATGGAGACCTACCTGAGCCAATTCAAGGAAATCCGCCAGTTCCACACCTCCATCTACAGCCCCCTGCGCGCTTCCATAGCCATTTACTTCAAGAAAGAGTACCGGCACAGCGGATTCCCCTACACCCTGAAGGCCAACATGATAACCAAAGCCCTCCAGCTTGGGGGCGGCAGTTGGAGCATCTATGGCCTGCAAGACCAGGGGTTCAGCAACGACGTGCGCGAAAATGCCGGCTCGTACCGGGTGGTGATGTTCGGCTACAACTACGACGAGCTGTATGAGTGGGCCGAACGGCTGAAGGCGAAACTGCTGGGACACCGGCGCATCAAGGAGGTGAACATCAGTTCGGAGTTCTCGTGGTGGAAAGACGATTACCGGGAGTTCTACTTCGACCTCGACAAGCACCGCATGGCGCAGGAGGGCATCGATGCCGCCACACTCTTTGCGGCCGTGCGCCCCATTTTCGGGCGCGACATGGAGGTGGGCACGATGACTACCGAAGCCGGCAGCGAGAAGATAAGGCTCTCGTCGCGCCAATCGGCCGATTACGACATCTGGGCCATGCAGTTCTACCCCAACGGCATGGAAGGTGGCAAGCACTACAAGCTCTCCGAGCTGGCCACTGTGGAGAAAGGCCAGATGCCCCAACAGATAGCCAAGGAAAACCAGCAATACCGCCTGTGCCTGCAATACGAATACATCGGCTCCAACGAGATGAGCAAGCGCATCCTGGAGCAAGACCTGAAGGAATTCAACCGCACCCTGCCCATGGGCTATACCGCCGAGTCCGAGTCCATGTACTACATGTGGGGCGGCAAAGATTACCGCCAATACCTGTTGCTCGGGGTGGTGATAGCCATCATCTTCTTCATCACCGCCATCCTGTTCAACTCGCTGCGGCAGCCGCTGGCCATCATCTTCATCATTCCCGTCTCCTACATCGGGGTATTCCTTACCTTCTATTGGTTCCGTCTCAATTTCGACCAAGGAGGCTTTGCCTCGTTCGTGTTGCTTTGCGGCATCACGGTGAACGCCAGCATCTATATACTGAACGAGTACAACTCGCTGCGCCGCCGCTTCCCCCACCTCGCCCCCCTGCGGGCCTACGTCAAGGCGTGGAATGCCAAGGTTGTCCCCATATTCCTGACGGTGGTTTCCACCATCCTGGGTTTTATCCCCTTCATGGTGGGTACGGACAGGGAGGCCTTCTGGTTCCCCTTGGCGGCGGGCACCATCGGCGGTCTGGCCATGTCTGTCATCGGCATATTCTTCTTCCTACCCGTATTTGTGTTGAAGAAGAAAGACGTGCGGGTGAAGAATACCCGATGAGTGCCGGAATGGAAGCTCCCTGCTTCTTTCCCCGCTTCTCACCCGTATTTGCTCCGCTCTTGCTCCGCTCCAGCTCCGCTTCTATAGGAGCGGACGAGAAGCGGAGCAAGAGCGGAGCAAAAGGGGGGAGGAAGGGGGCAGGATAGGAGGAAGTTTGGCGTTTGGCTTAGTGTATTTAAGTATGTGTGCAAAATTTTATGATGAGTTACTTATGAAGAAAGTTTTTGTCTGTTATTGGGTTTATGGGGCTGCTTGGCTTCTCTGCATGCTACGGCTTGCCAGGGAGATGAGATTGTCGTGGATGGTGAGTCGTGGAACTTGCTGGCAGAACCTATTGAGATGCAGGAAACATTGCGCATTGCTTTAGATAAGTTCCTTCCCGAAGAACGCATTTGGAGCACTAGCAACTGGGACGGCTATGTGGGGCATTGGGTTATCAGGAATAACAGGCTTTGCTTGGAAAAGATAACAATACAGTTGCCGGAGGCGGACGGAGAGAAATATTTCACTGTAATCTACTGGCCGGAAACGTTGAATATGGGGCAGATTTTTGCGCCTTCTTTGAGGCGTACTGAGAAGTTGTTTTGATTTTATTCCTAAATTGCTTTATCCGGCTTTTCTAAGTCTGTTTTCGGTCTTTTTGTCTGTTCCCATTCGTCACATAGCCCGCTATGTTCCT
>CALUIF010000152.1 GCA_944320635.1 uncultured Bacteroides sp.
TGTGCAAAGGTAAGAAAAAAAGCCCGATATTTGTATCTTCCGAAAAAACTCTTTATCTTTGCACCCGCTTAACGGCAAAAAACAGGCTTGATTCGCTAGCTCAGCAGGTAGAGCACAACACTTTTAATGTTGGGGTCTTGGGTTCGAGCCCCAAGCGAATCACCAAAAGAAAAGCCAAAAGGTGACAACCAAAAGACAAGTCCTACAAAATCAATATTTTGCGGGACTTTTTTTATTGTCCTTTGGCGCCCTGCATTTATCTCATTCTCAGAGTATCAATTTCTTCTTGTATCCTATCTAAAAAACGGGAAGCATGCGCTCCGTCCATTTGCGTATGGTGGAACTGGAAAGAAACAGTGAGTGTGGTTTTCAACAGACAGCGTTTGTATTTGCCCCAAATAAGAAACGGATTATTAAAGATGCCACTATACATACCGACTGCACCGTCTATTTCGTATTGTGCCAGTGCAGAAGTACCGATAACCATGCTGTCCGTCAGGTCGTGGTTAATACAGCTTTCTGCTACCTGTTTGGTAAGTCGCAGATAATTTTGATTGAAGAGTGATACATCATCGCAGAAAGGAATATCGCATGAACTTACTTCTCCCTCTCTGTTGGCTACAATGGTGCTCACTGCAATGGCATCATATCGCATCAGCTTGTCGCCTACGGGTAGCAGATAGAATTCTTCCACACTACTTGCGGCTTTGCCGATGCAGTAACACATCAGCATGTTGAATTTCATACCTGTTTTCCGATTGATTTTCACAAGACGTGATACATTGAAGGTCCTAAAGAACGTCACCATTGGCATAGGTGCATTCATCCACATTTCAAAGGCGTATGCCCGACTGGTTTTCCGGGGATTTACTTCTTCTTTCATACTTTTGCTGTTTCTGTTTCATATATCAGGTGGCAAAAGTAGAAGAAGCGTTTGAACCCCAATAGAACAAAAGGGACATTTATGCAGTAGGGTCGGTGAACAAATCGGAATAAGGGCTTGACTCTTCCAGCAAAGACAAAGGCGTATATCCGCAGAACCTTTTGAACTCCCGTATGAAGTGCGACTGGTCGGCATAGCCGCTCGTGTATGCTATCTGTGCCATATTGATTCCTTCATCTGATTGTTGCTGCATCTGCGCCAGAGCCTTTTGGAAGCGTACGATACGGATATATTCTTTGGGCTTGATGCCTACAAATGAATGGAACAATCGTTCAAACTGTTTCTTGCTTAGGCAGACAATGGAAGACAACCCGGTCACGGTTGTTTGAGGGAAACGATATATTTGCCGTATAGCAGCATCCATTCTCTTAATGTTATAGGCGGCATCGGATAAGCTATCGGCAATTTGCGCCAACAGCCATTCTTCTATATGTCTTATGCAGATGGCATTATCTTCGCATCCGGATATTCGCGCGGCCAATTCATGAAAACTCTTATTTTCAAGGCTGTAACCGGAAACCTCCTGGTTATAAAAGAGCGATACCGGCATATTCAGAAACATACTCATAGCATGAGGGTGGAATACAACCACTATCATTTCTACGTCCCCGCTTGCATATAGGTGTGACGAGAAATTAACCTGTCCGCTGACAGTCAATCTATCTTGGGTCGTATTCAGTTCAGGAATATATAGCGGCGTCTGTTTATGGAAAATGAATTGAGGGCAACCGATAGGATAAGTAAAGGTATTCAGCGGCCGATGGCTTTTGAATACCCAATAATACCTGACGTAAGGTTGCAATAGCTTGCATGGCTTGTAAAATTTGAAATCCTCTTGAATCATTTTACAAAGGTAAAGCTTTTTGTTATTTTCACTGACTATGAATACAAAATATATCTCCCCGTAGTTTAGTACGGATAAACTGATAGTTTAATACGAGTAAACTGACAGTTTACTACGGATAAACTCACAGTTTATTACGGATAAACTCACAGTTTACTTTTGACGAATTGCAATAAACTGTTAATCGGCTAATTATCAACACAATAAAAATACACATTTTAATACCACACAAAGTATAAATTCTTCATGCCCTTTTTTCTTTTATAGTTGATGCCGTGGAGATATGGGACATCAAGGCCTCCAACCAGCAATAATGACCACGCGCCGGCATCTGCTGTATGAATAACTCCACAAAAGAAACGCAATATTTTCGTTTTATATGGTTATTTCCAGATAATTTATATAACTTTGCGCCGTAAAACAAAGACAACATGCCCCTGCCACCCGCACGCATCATGCCGAAGCAGGCTGCGAGGAAGAGGCATCGGCGTCGGAATGTTGAACTTAAAAGCAAAGAAAAATGTTAAAAGAAAAAGCAGGCGCAACGGCCGGTAAAATCTGGAACGCCTTGAACGGCACCGAAGGTATGCCCGCCAAACAGCTGAAGAAAGCCACTAAACTGGTGGACAAAGATTTGTACTTAGGCCTCGGATGGTTGTTGAGAGAAGACAAAATCAACGCAGAAGAAGTAGAAGGCGATTGGTTCATCTCTCTGAAGTAAACACCCCAGAGGTGGGAAAGAAACCATAAAAAATGCGTTGGTACACGCCAAGTGTTACCAACGCGTTTTTTTATCTGCATCCTTTTTCATACCTTTGCAAAGGCAAAACATCACAAAAGCTTATCAACCCACACAAAATGAAGAATATACGCAACTTCTGCATCATAGCCCACATCGACCATGGCAAGTCGACACTGGCCGACCGGTTGCTGGAATTCACCCACACCATACAAATCACCGAAGGACAGATGCTCGACGACATGGACCTGGAACGGGAACGGGGCATCACCATCAAAAGCCATGCCATACAGATGGAATACGTCCACAAGGGTGAAAAATACACTCTCAACCTCATAGACACACCGGGACATGTAGACTTCTCTTACGAAGTATCGCGCTCCATAGCCGCATGCGAAGGGGCTTTGCTCGTGGTAGATGCCACCCAAGGCGTGCAGGCACAAACCATATCCAACCTCTACATGGCTTTGGAGCATGATTTGGAGATAATACCCGTCATCAACAAGTGTGACATGCCAAGCGCCATGCCGGAAGAAGTAGAAGACGAAATCATCGACCTCCTTGGATGCAAGCGTGAGGAAATAATCCGCGCATCCGGCAAAACCGGTATGGGCGTAGAGCAGATACTGGAAGCCGTGGTAGAACGTGTTCCCCATCCCACGGGAGATGAAAACGCCCCCTTGCAAGCACTTATTTTCGATAGCGTGTTCAACTCCTTCCGAGGCATCATTGCCTACTTCAAAATTGAAAACGGCGTGATACGCAAGGGAGACAAAGTGAAATTCTTCAATACGGGAAAGGAATATGATGCCGACGAAATAGGCGTACTCAAAATGGATCTTGTGCCACGATCCGAACTGCGCACAGGCGATGTGGGCTACATCATATCGGGCATCAAGACTTCGAGCGAAGTAAAGGTGGGCGACACCATTACCCACATAGCGCGCCCATGCGAACAGGCCATAGCAGGCTTCGAGGAAGTAAAACCCATGGTATTTGCGGGTGTATACCCCATCGAAGCGGAAGATTTTGAAGACCTGCGCTCCTCGCTCGAAAAACTCCAGCTCAACGATGCATCGCTCACCTTCCAGCCCGAAAGTTCGCTCGCACTTGGATTTGGTTTCCGATGCGGCTTCTTGGGATTACTACACATGGAAATTGTGCAAGAACGCCTCGACCGAGAGTTCAATATGAACGTCATCACCACGGTGCCCAACGTGTCATATTTAGTGTACGACAAGCAGGGGCATGTCACCGAAGTACACAACCCCGGCTCAATGCCCGACCCTACCCTTATAGACCACATTGAAGAGCCCTACATACGTGCATCCGTCATTACCGCCACCACCTATATAGGCCCCATCATGACGCTATGTCTGGGCAAGCGTGGTGAGCTGGTAAAGCAAGAATACATCTCGGGAAACCGTGTAGAAATATACTACGACCTACCCCTCGGGGAAATAGTCATCGACTTCTATGACAAACTTAAAAGCATCTCGAAAGGATATGCCTCATTCGACTACCATCCCAACGGATTCCGCCCATCGAAACTTGTAAAACTGGACATCCTGCTCAATGGGGAGCCGGTAGACGCCCTCAGCACCCTCACCCATCAGGACAATGCCTACGAACTGGGACGACGCATGTGCGAGAAGCTGAAAGAACTTATCCCCCGCCAGCAATTCGAGATAGCCATCCAAGCTGCTATCGGTGCGAAAATCATCGCACGCGAAACAATCAAAGCCGTACGTAAAGACGTCACCGCCAAATGCTATGGAGGCGATGTGAGCCGTAAACGAAAATTACTCGAAAAACAAAAACGTGGCAAGAAGCGCATGAAACAGATAGGAAACGTGGAAGTGCCCCAAAAGGCTTTCCTAGCCGTGCTGAAACTGGATTGACCACGCACTCTCACAAAAAGACGAAACCACGAGGTGCCACCCTATTCGGTGAGCACCTCGTTTCCGTCTTCAGTAATAAGAATCATACTCTCCCATTGGGCAGAGGGAAGTCCGTCATCGGTACACACCGTCCATCCGTCTGCTTCGTCGACAAACACCTCGTAGCGCCCCATATTTATCATCGGCTCAATGGTGAAGGTCATGCCCGGTACAATGAGCATACCCGTGCCCCGCCGTCCGAAATGCTCTACGTCGGGTTCCTCATGAAACTTGATGCCACACCCGTGTCCGCACAAATCACGCACCACGCTATACCCGTTTTTCTCGGCATGTTCTTGTATGGCAGCCCCCACATCGCCGAGGCGTGCCCAAGGCTTAGCAGTACGCACACCAATATCCCGGCATTCGCGCGTCACCTCCACAAGGCGGCGCATCTCGGGACTCACGTTGCCTATAAGAAACATGCGCGATGCATCGGCAAAATATCCCTTGTAAATAGTAGACACATCCACATTGATAATATCCCCGTCCTTGAGCTTTTCATTGGGATTGGGGATGCCGTGGCACACTACATCGTTGATACTGGTACATACACTCTTGGGAAAGCCGTCGTAGAGAAAGGGGGCAGGAATGGCGTCGTGATCAGTGGTAAAAGCATACACCAAATGATCAATATCAGCCGTGCTCATCCCTTCGTGGATGTTTTGCGCCACATAATCGAGCAAAGCTGTATTAATGGCACATGCGGCACGTATGCCCTCCACCTGCTGGGGAGTGCGCAACACTGAGCGCGGAGGCAACTTTACTCCCTCGCGCTTGAAATGTTGCACTCGTTGTTCAACTTCATCGGAGTACATTTTCGGGGTGTACCTCCCCACGTTATGAAATCTTTTCATCGTGTGTAAAGTATAAGGCATTAACCACACGCAAAGATACGGATTATTCTTTAGAAAGACAGATAAGACTTGGCGTTATTATAAGCGATGTCCTCCACCATCCGGCCCAAGCGAGGAAGCCATGAAGCGGGGAGCTCGCCATTCTCCACGTCCGTCCCGAGGAGATTGCATAAAATACGCCTGAAGTATTCATGCCGAGGGTATGACAAGAACGAGCGCGAGTCGGTGAGCATACCTACAAACCTGCTGAGCAATCCCTGCATGGAGAGCACGTTGAGCTGGCGTTCGATGCCGTCCTTCTGATCGAGGAACCACCAGGCAGCTCCGTATTGCATTTTGCCTGGCACACTTCCGTCCTGAAAATTACCCAACATGGCAGCCACCATGGTGCTTGCCGAGGGATTGAGATTGTACACAATAGTCTTTGCCAGATGTCCCCTACGGTCGAGTGTGTCGAAGAAAGCCGACATTTCGCGGGCAGTATGCCACTCTCCTATTGAATCGCACCCGGCATCGGGACCATAATCTTGATACATTTTCGTACGATTATTGCGTAAGGCACCGAAGTGGTACTGCTGGGTCCATCCCCTCTCCCAGTCCATTTCCGCCAGCTCTAAGAGCATAGCCGATTTGAACTTACCGACTTCTTCCGGCGTGAGCATGTCTCCACCATAGGCCTTGAGGAAAATACGGCGAACCTCGCTATCGGTGTACTTGTCGGAGTAAAAACGGTCGAGCCCGTGGTCGGACAAGCGGCATCCCTGCTCGTGGAAGAACCGGTGCCTGATACGCAAGGCTTTGAGCAAATCATCGTAGCTCGCAATGGACATGCCGCTTGCCTCGCCCAACTTCCCGATGTAGGAGCGGAAAGCTGGTATGTCTTCCACCGCCATCACCTTATCAGGACGCCAAGCAGGAAGCATCTTTACCTCAAACCCACTTTCACGGGTGCGGATATGGTGTTCCAGTGTGTCCACGGGGTCATCGGTGGTACATACGGCTTCTACATGATAGCGGCGCATAAGACCTCGGGCTGTGTAACCGGGTTGGTTGAGGAGTTCGTTGCACGCCTCATAGATATCGCGCGCCGTGTCGGGTGTGAGCAAAGTGTCGATGCCAAAGGCTGTTTTTAACTCCAGGCATGTCCAATGAAACAATGGATTGCGCAGCGTACAGGGCACCGTTTCCGCCCATTTCTCAAACTTTTCCCAATCCGTAGCTTGTCCGGTAATGTAGTGTTCGGGCACACCATTGGCACGCATTGCCCTCCATTTGTAGTGGTCTCCACCCAACCAAAGCTCGGTGATGGAGCGGAAGTGATAATCGTCGGCCACCATGTGCGGATCGAGGTGACAATGATAATCAATGATGGGCATCCGCTCGGCATGCTCATGGTACAACTTCCGTGCAGTTTCGGAATGTAGCAGGAAGTTTTCGTCTAAAAATGTTTCCATTATAATCAAAAAAATATGTTGTACATCCATTCACTCTTCCCGGGCAACGCGAAGTATGAAGGTAGTGGCACCAATGGTCACAATGGCTCCGTCTTCTAAGCGAATACGGTCTTTGTCACCCAATATTTCGTTGTTCAAGAAAGTACCCGTGAGGCTGGGCGCATCGCGCAAGGTATAAAGCACTTCACCCTGCTTGTTACGACGTACATTGATGACGCAATGCCGGCGATCCATGCTCATATCCGAAGTCTCAATAGGCACATCGACCTGCGTGCCGGTAGAACGGCGGCCTATGATGTTATCTCCTTCGTGCAGGGGTAGCACTTGCTTGAAGCCAAATACATTCTCTATCACCGTAATGCTTCCCCACTCCCGGCTGAAGGCCTGTTCATCTATCTTTTCTTCCTTGCGGACGGCTTGCATCTTTGCCTTGCAAAGACGTATGGCAAATTGCTTTCCGCAATGCCCGCACTCGAACACGAGTGACTGGCCTTCCTCATACTTCGTCTCATCGAACGTCAGGTAGTTATCGCATTTTGGACAACGGATACGTTTCATAAGCAGTGAAATGTGTGTAATATGTGCTGATGGATAGATGCAGTCTCAACGTTTCAACACCCAGGCATCTTTATAAATGCCCGTCTGACGCAAAGTGCCAATGTACCGATAGGCATCGGCTTCTGTGGCACACGACTCTATGCATACGCGCTTCTTGCCGTCGGCTATGATGGCGTGGGCATTGGCATAACCTTCGCCTACCAGCCGGCTTGCCATCTGGTGAGCGTCGGCTTCGGTAGACATGCTCGCCACAATGACATGATAACGTTTCTTAGCCGTCCCGGTGGCAGAGGCATTGGTCACCCCTGCAGCAGGCAATGACTCGCGGGCAACCGGTTCGCTCCGAAGCGTGCGGACAGCTGCCTCCACTTCAGGAGCCTCGCTCTCCTGCCCCGCACTTACCGGTACTTTGGCAGCCTCTTTGCAAGAAGATGCTTCGGCCTCCGCAAGGGATTGCCCTTCCACCCGTATGGGAGTGATGGCCAACGATTGTTTCTCGAATTGCTTGAATATATTTTCAGGAAGCAGACGGGCGTAATTGCCTTGCACCACCTCGGTGTTTTCGATGGGTGTAGGCAGGAAGAAACACAAGACGAGCGCCATCACCACAAGCAGGGCGTTGAGCATGCGCACAGGCTTCAACCTGAGGCGGACGCCCCACCGGCCTATAGAATGGCGCGGGCGCAGCGAGCCACCGCTTGCCGGCACAGAATTACGCTGTACGGAAGTGGGCAGGGATTTCAACTCCAGCATTTCGAAACTGCCCAACCCATACAGGGCGGGAGCCTCCAAGCGATTGTCGAAGGGGGTGAAGCTATACACGCCGTGCAAGGAGTAACGCAGTTCTCCTATGTTCCCCACCACCACCTTGCCCGTATCGTGCAAAGCGGCAAGGAGCTGCTCCACATCGCGCTCCACTTGCCCCAGTGCCTGGGCAAAGCCAACCTCCTCCACCAGCATGTACGATTGGGCCAACAATCCATCGTTTATCTTCAGCCGGGGATTGAAGGCAATGATGCGCATGGGGGGCACGAAGCGGTGTTCAGCCTCAATGCGCCGTGCAGGCGTATAATGGGCAATAAAACCACCCAAGCCGGGAACGATGACACAATCGTTCTCTCTCAACAGCCATTCTATATGTCGAGCCAAATTATCAATCATGCGGCAAAAATAGCAGAAATATTCTTAATATGCCAATTTACCGGGCGTTTTTTCCATCTTTTGCCTTCCCCTAAGATGCTCCGCATTACCTATGCGAGGGGCTAGACGGCCACTCCCCAAACACAGACAGAGCTTCTCCCCTGCCCTTCGGATAAAGAAATATCTCAACAGAAAATGCCGTTTTCCGGGCATTTTCGCACGGTTTCCGCCCGTACCATGTCCGTATTTGCGACGTACCATGTTCGTTCCTATAGCGTGGGACGAAATACGAACATGGTACGAACTTGGAACGAACATGGTACGAAGGAGGTAGGAAGAGTGTATACCTCCAGCACGCAAAGAATACGTTAACATACTGAATATAAACTAAATACGAAGGGTTAATAATGCAAATATTGTAAATAAAACAGAAATATAAACATTTTTCATGTAAACTATTTTCTTAATCATAAGGCAAAAACACCTTAGAAGAAATATATTTACACACAGAGAGCAAATTACAGGAAGTGCCGAAGAAATCCCGCTAACTGTGCCGTGCCCGTCGGCTATGCGGCCATGCAAAATCCCAAGAGGGGACTTCACGTTTTATTCCCCCACCGGCATATAAATCGCGATTTATATTTAAATTTGCAGGCATGAAAGTTATGGCTACTGCGAACTGAAAGTTGACAAGCCTGCGGAGGCATGAGTGCCTTGCGGCCTGATGTACCATCTGCCCATCAACTTGTTTGCCTGGTTTGTAACTCGCAGTCGGCCGGACATAGCTATTAAAATGTTTTAATTCAAGACGTTAGACACACATTATGAAACAAGAACAAGCAGACACCATCTGCGCTATAGCCACTGCCCAAGGGGGAGCCATCGGTCTCATCCGCGTGTCGGGTGGCAATGCCATTAGCATTACCGACCGGATATTTACCCCCGTGAGCCCCGGCCCTGCGCCCCTGAAGGAACGTCCTGCCTATACCCTCACTTTCGGCTACATTAAAGATGGCCAAGACGAGGTTGTCGACGAAGTATTGGTATCCCTCTTCCGCGCACCACATTCGTACACGGGCGAGGACGCCACCGAAATCTCCTGCCACGGTTCTCCCTACATTCTCGGCCGGGTGATACAGCTGCTCATCGACCACGGGTGCCGCATGGCCCGTCCGGGTGAGTACACCCAGCGCGCCTTCTTGGCAGGAAAGATGGATTTGAGCCAGGCTGAGGCCGTGGCCGACCTCATTGCCTCGACCTCGCGTGCCCAGCACCGCCTGGCCATGAACCAAATGCGGGGAGGCTTCAGCCGGGAACTGGCACATCTGCGCGACCAACTCCTCCACCTGACTTCGCTCATGGAGCTGGAACTGGATTTCAGCGACCATGAAGAACTGGAATTTGCCGACCGCACGGCACTGCAAGCACTGGCTTCACAGATAGAACAACTCATCGCCCGGCTGGCCGATTCGTTTGCTACAGGCAATGCCTTGAAAAACGGTATCCCTGTAGCCATTGTGGGCGAAACAAACGCAGGCAAGTCTACCCTGCTCAATGCATTAGTGGGCGAAGAACGCGCTATCGTGAGCGACATACACGGTACTACGCGCGATGTCATCGAAGACACCATGCAACTGGGAGGAGCCACTTTCCGCTTCATCGACACGGCAGGCATCCGCGATACACACGACACAATAGAGACCCTCGGCATTGAACGCACTTTCCAAAAAATCGAACAAGCCAGTATTGTCCTGTGGGTCATCGACCAAACGCAAGCCCAAGCCCAAATCGCCCAACTGTCTTTCAAGCTGCTCCCCTTATGCAAGGACAAGACTCTAATCCTGGTGCTGAACAAATCGGATATTGCATCGCCAGCCACCTCCATCGGCACAATAGGTTTTCCCTCAGATACCAAGATTGTATCCCTCTCTGCCAAACGGAAAGAAGGCTTGGACAAGCTTCAGTCCCTACTGACAGAAGCCGCCCAGCTTCCTGCTATCTCTCAAAACGACATCATTGTCACCAACATCCGCCATTATGAAGCCCTCACCCATGCACTCGACTCCATCCGCCGCGTACAAGAAGGCCTGTCCAGCAACCTCTCAGGAGATTTTATCTCCCAAGATTTACGCGAATGCATCTTCCATCTAAACGACATTGTAGGGGAAGTGACAACG
>CALUIF010000153.1 GCA_944320635.1 uncultured Bacteroides sp.
TCTTTTGAAATCTAAGCAGCACCAATGTCCCTATAATAAATAGAAGGGAATGCGCATCCTTGACGGTTAACTGCCGGCTGAGGGCAGTATAAGGAAGAAACTGGCACCCTTAGCGGTGCGGCTTAGCGTTCCGTCGCTTACTTGCGAGTGACGGAGCGCTATCGTGCTCATACTGGGGCGCTATCTTCTGGGTGATACGGGCTTGTGAGATTGAGGTTTATCAAGAAAAGATTCTTTCAGCCCGCAACGGACAGCGTGAGGAGGCTCACTCCTCCACGTCGTTCAAGTCGTATTGCTCAAAATAGTCCAGGCTGCGCTGGCTGACCGTACGGGCACGGCCGCGGGCACGCTTGGCCAGGAACTCTTCGTATGACTTCACCGCGTAATGGTTGATGCGGATGACATCCTGCTGTGGCTTGCGGTCGCGAAAGCCTTTCTTCAACGCCACACCGTGGGAATCGGCAGCACGCCCCGACAGCCGTGCCGCCTCGTGGCACCCCGTCATGGTACAGACGCGCCGCGGGTCGGCAATGCTCTTGACGTGTGTGTTCAACCTATGCCCCGGAAGGGAGTGCCGCCGGAAACGCTCCATCACCCCGCCAGGCTCACGCGTCTTTGCCCCTCCGCTGCCATAGACCAGCCAGTTGATTTCCACCACCGCAAACTGTTCTTTATCCCGCAGGAAGTCGGGGATGCTGCGGTCCCGTACGGGCACAATGAATTCGTCCAGGTCGATGACAGCCAGCCAACGCGTATCCAGCCGATGGCGTTCGAAGCAATCGTCGTAGGCAGCCAGTTGCTGCTTCTGCCCGGGCCAATAGCGATAATCCACCAGTCCCGACTCTATGTAGGGTGCCAACGTCTCACGGGTGCCATCCGTACTTTCGTTATCGTAGATGTAGAACTTCTCGACGCCCATCCGGCGGTGCCACTCTATCCACTCAGCAAAGTAAGGCCCTTCGTTCTTGGCTATGGCGCAAACTGCCAGATAGTAACGGGGCGGAGTGTGATCGCGCCACAACTTGAACCTCAGTTTCAAGGCCTTAAAAAGACCGTAACGCAGCAGCCCGCGCCAGCGATTCCGTGCCATTTTACAGGGAATTATCCCCGCTATGATTTCTGCTAAAACTTTATCCATATCAAAAAACTTGCCATGCCCCGCACTCTGTCTGAGTACCTGTTAGATGATTACCTTGATCCGCCCGCTGAACTCCCCTATACTCTGCAGAGGACTCAGCAACGTTTCCACGCAGAGGTACATCAGCGTTCAAAACTCGATTTGTCGGACAAAATATGCTCAAAGGCAATCCGGATGTTCTCCATCACCTGCGCATAATTGCGGATGTGCACATTGTCATTCAGGCACACCAACGAGTACGATTGCCCATAAATGGCCCTAATTGCCTGCTTGGGTCGCAGCATGAGGGGAAACATTTTGGTGTCGCGGTAGGTATTATAGGGTTCAAAATTGCCCCGGCAGATTTGCCACGTGCGGAAAAGTTCAGGCGTGTAGTCAGTCGGGGCACGAAACCTGTTGTATGAGGCCTGAATCAATTCTTTTTCGGCCACAGCCCATACTTCTTCAAAGGTAGACTTCAGGTAGGGCTGAGCGTTGTGGGGTGTACGTAGCGGGATAAACTTACTATACAGCTTCAGTAGGTAGTTCCAACGAGCCTTCGAACCATAGCTCTTGTCAAACCACTTGTCGTGATAACGAGCTATCACTTCTTTTTTATCGAAATAACGGTTGATAATAGCAATGCTGTTCTTCAACGTACGATACCATTGCGACCAAGAAGGATTGTAGAGAAAGGCAGCAATGTCACAGGGCAGCCCGTTACGGAAGAAGCGTTCCGTCCCTATCGCGTTGATGATATAGAAGTCATCGTTGAAATAAACGAAATGCTCCGCCAGCCCGGGTATCTTGTGCAGATAGTACTCTATCACCACCGAGTTGAAGGTAGGCAGGAACTGGGCGGGGATATAATCTTTGTGGTGCACCAGATGGAGTTTAGGGTTACTCTCGTCGAGCCACTCCGGCTTCTGCCCGCTGGTCACAAAATGTATCTTGCGCACCCAGGGGGCAAACTTCTCCACCCCTCGGAACCAGTATTTCAGGAAACCGTAATCGCGGAAGCGGGCTTCGGAAACGCCGTTTTTGGTATTGTCCTTATTACCGGAGTATTTCACGAAATCGGCCTGCCACTTCGGGTCGTTCATATCAACCCACGTGATTACAAAATCTATATCCATAATTATGTATATGATAGCTTCTTAACTATATATCTTTCTCTTGCCTCGCTTTTACTTACACCTCCTGCGCACTTAGTTTCTCTGCATTACGGAAGCGCTTGTGCGTCCATAAGTACAACTCCGGTTGCCGCATGATAGTTTGCTCCAGGTGCTGGAAATAGAGACCGGTCAGTTCAAAATCGGGCACAGATTGGGGATGCTCATGCAGCCGCACAAACTCCGCCTCATAAAGCCCCCTGCCGGTTCTCCTTACATCAAGATAAAAGGCTTCAAGCCCATAATGTTTCACGATTTTCTCCGTCCCGGTCAATACGGGTACATTGTGACATAGGAAATGCAGGAAGTGGCGCGACTCTCTCTTCCGGGGCGACTGGTCGGCTATGAATCCTATGACACATACCTTGCCCGCACTGATTTGCTCGGTGGTGTAACGCGCCGTCTTATGCATATCCACACACACAGCCCCCATGCGTTCGCGGATGTGCAGCATCAGCCGGTCGATATTCGGGTTGCTCAGCTTACGGTAGATTTGAGCCCCTATCACCCCTTGTTCCAGCCACAAAGGCATAGATGATACCCACTCCCAATTGCCATAATGCCCCAGGTAAATGGCCACGGACTTCCCTTGCCTGAGCAAAGCGTTGACTGCCTCGATATTCTTGAACTTCATGCGGAGGCGTATTTCCCCGGGCGACAACGTAGCCAGCTTGCAACTTTCCAGAATCATGTCCATGAAAAAGTGGTAAAACTTCTTCTCCACCCGTTTAATTTCCGGCAAGCTTTTCTCAGGAAAAGACTCTGTCAGATTTTTCCGCACAATCTTCCGGCGATAGCGTATCAGGTAATACAGCACATAGTACATGCCGTCCGAAAGAATGTATAGCACACCGAAAGGGATGCATGCCAACAGTTTCAAGAAAAGGCGAAGCAACTGGTACATCATAACGCCTGGATTGCTCTTTTTATCCGTGCCAATGTTTCCTCCTTGCCTATCAGTTCGGTAATGTCGAACATGTGGGGGCCTTTGCACTCGCCCACTACAGCCAGCCGGAAGGCATTCATCACGTTGCCCATGTGGTAGCCTTTCTCTGTAATCCAGCCTATCACAATGTCTTCACAAGGTTTGGACGAGAAGTCATCAATACTTTGCAGAAGCGCTGTCAATTCCTCCATAATCCGTGGCGTATCTTCCGACCAACGCTTTTTCACGTCTTTCTCCGCATACGTGGTGGGAGCCACGAAGAAGAAGCGGGCCTGCTCCCAAAGTTCCTTCACAAAGTTTACACGCCCCTTCACCAGTGAAACCACCTTTGCCAGATAGGCATCGCCATAGGCCGAAGCATCCACCCCGTGAGCCTCCAGCACCGGCTTGAACAATTGGGCAATCTCCTCGTCGGGCTTGTGCAGGATGTATTCATGATTGAACCAAATGCCTTTCTTATAGTCGAACTTGGCACCCGCCTTGCTGCAATGCCCCAGATTGAACAGGCACACCAGCTCATCCATCGACATCAGTTCCTGGTCATTGCCCGGGTTCCAGCCCAGCAGTGCCAGGAAGTTTATAACAGCCTCGGGCAAATAACCAGCCTCACGATAGCCGGAAGATACCTCGCCCGTCTTAGGGTCGTGCCACTCCAAAGGGAAAACCGGGAAGCCCAAGCGGTCTCCGTCGCGCTTGCTCAGTTTGCCATTGCCTTCGGGCTTCAACAGCAAAGGCAGGTGGGCAAAGGCAGGCATGGTGTCTTCCCACCCGAAAGCACGGTACAACAGCACGTGCAAAGGAGCAGAAGGCAACCACTCTTCACCGCGAATGACATGGGACACCTCCATCAGGTGGTCATCCACAATATTGGCCAAGTGATAAGTAGGCAACTCGTCGGCCGACTTATAAAGCACTTTATCGTCGAGAATCGAAGAATTGATAACCACATCTCCCCGAATCAGGTCGTGCACATGCACATCTTCATTGGGCTCTATCTTGAAGCGCACCACGTATTGCTTGCCGTCTGCAATCAGCGCATCAACTTCTTCCTTCGCGAGTGTCAGCGAATTGCGCATCTGCATGCGGGTGGAGGCATCATACTGGAAGTTCGCCACTTCCTTACGCTTGGCATCCAGTTCCTCAGGAGTATCGAAAGCGATGTACGCCTTTCCGGCATCCAGCAACACCTTTACATACTTCTTGTAAATATCCCTACGTTCCGACTGGCGGTAAGGACCATGTTCGCCCCCAAAACTCACACCTTCGTCAAACTCGATACCCAGCCACTTGAAAGACTCCAAAATATACTCTTCTGCGCCTGGCACAAAACGGTTACTGTCAGTATCTTCTATACGGAAAATCAAGTCGCCACCATGCTGGCGGGCAAAGAGATAATTATACAAAGCGGTACGCACGCCGCCAATGTGGAGAGGCCCCGTAGGACTGGGTGCAAAACGAACCCTGACGCGTCTTTCTGTCATAATCTACTTTTTATTGTCAAATTGAGCAGCAAAATTACGCCTTTTTTTCCACACTAATGTTTTTTTTCGTACTTTTCGCCAAAAATTGAATGAATATATGATGGATTTCTATAAGAAAAAGAATTGGCTTTACAAAGATTTGCTCTATAAAGTCGTCATTTTTGTTGCTACCGTAGGGATTATCGTTTACTTCCTGCCACGGGATGGCAAGTTCAACTACCAATTCGACATCGATAAGCCTTGGAGATATGGCCAACTGATAGCCACCTTCGACTTCCCCATATACAAAAGCGACGAAGTAGTGCAACGGGAACAAGACAGCCTGCTCGCCCAATTCCAGCCCTACTTTACCCTCGACCGCGAAGCCGGGCAAAACGCCTTGAAAAAACTGCGTGCCGATTATCAAAACCACTTGAAACAGTTGCTCCCTTCCACCCACTACCTGCAATATTTGGAAAAAGAACTGACAGATATCTATCAGGCCGGCATTCTTTCGACAGAAGATTTCGACAAACTTCACAAAAACAGCACGCAAGGCATTATGATTATTGCCGACAAAATGGCCCATCCGCAAAGCACGAGCCATTTGTATTCGGTCAAAGAAGCCTACCAGCACATCCTCAACGAAGCCGATAGTCTGAACTACAACCCATACATCCTCAAGCGCTGCTCACTGAACGAATACCTGCAGCCCAACCTGACCTACGACCCCGAACGTACGGAAGCCGCCCGCAAAGAAATGCTTAACGACTACTCCTGGGCAAGCGGCATGGTAGTAAGCGGACAGAAAATCATCGACCGGGGAGAAATCGTCACCCAAGATACGTACAACATCCTTGAAAGCCTCCGCAAAGAGTCCATCGAGCGCAGCGAGTCCATCAGTCAGAAACGCATCATGCTGGTCGGACAGATTCTATACGTCAGCATTTTCATGCTTTGCTTCATGCTCTATCTGGACTTGTTCCGCAAAGATTATTACAACAAAAAGGGAAGCCTCTCCCTGTTGTTTGCGGTCATCATGATCTATTGTGTAGTCACGGCACTGATGGTAACCAACAACCTGCTCAGCGTGTACATGTTGCCCTACGCCATGCTGCCCATCATCATCCGTGTGTTTCTCGACTCACGTACGGCCTTCATTGCACAGGTCACCACCGTTCTCATCTGCTCCATCTGTCTGCAATACCCCTACGAGTTCATCTTACTGCAACTGGTGGCAGGCTTGGTGGCCATTTATAGCTTACGCGAGTTGTCCCAACGTTCACAACTGTTCCAATCGGCCATTTTGGTCATGTTGAGCTACGCCATTATCTACTTCGCCTACGAACTGATTACGGAAAACGACCTCTCCAAAATGAACTGGGGCATGTACACCAACTTCATCATCAACGGCATCCTGTTGCTCTTTACCTACCCGCTCATGTTCTTGGTAGAGAAAGTCTTCGGCTTCACATCAAACGTTACGCTGGTCGAGTTGTCCAACATCAACACCCCGCTGCTGAGGCGCATGTCCGAAACCGTTCCGGGCACCTTCCAGCACTCCATGCAAGTGGCCAACCTGGCATCGGAAGCCGCCAACCGCATCGGTGCCAAGAGTCAGCTGGTACGTACCGGTGCCTTGTATCACGACATTGGCAAAATGGTAAACCCCGTGTTCTTCACCGAAAACCAGCAAAGCGGCGTCAATCCGCATAAGAACCTCAGTTACGAACAAAGTGCACAAGTAGTCATCAGCCACGTGACAGAAGGCTTGAAACTTGCCGAGAAAAACAATTTGCCGACCGTTATCAAGGACTTCATTTCCACCCACCACGGGCAAGGGAAAACCAAATACTTCTACATTTCCTGGAAAAACGAGCACCCCGGCGAACAGCCCAACGATGCCCTTTTCACCTATCCGGGTCCCAACCCCTTCACCAAGGAGCAAGCCATACTCATGATGGCCGATGCCGTAGAAGCCGCCTCACGCAGCCTGCCCGAATATACGGAAGAAAGCATCGGCACCTTGGTAGAGAAAATCATCGACTCGCAAGTAGCCGACGGCTTCTTCAAAGAATGCCCCATTACCTTCAAAGACATTGCAACGGTAAAAGCTGTATTCAAGGAAAAGCTGAAGACGATGTACCACACGCGCATCAGTTATCCCGAGCTAAAGAAGCAGCCATAAGGCCACGGCAACCGTCTTCCAGCAGGTCGAGCACATGCTCAAAGCCCTCGGCACCCCCGTAGTACGGGTCGGGCACATAGTCGTCGCACGGATGGTTGGTGAAATATTCCGCCATGCGGTGTATCTTCTTTTCCGCCTCCGGCGAAGGGGCCAGCTCGCGCAGGTCGTCCACATTACGGTCGTCCATGCCGATAATGATATCGAAATCATCGAAATCGTGCACCCGCACCGGGCGCGAACGGTGCACCAGTTCATAGCCACGCCGGGCAGCATGGGCACGCATCCGCGGGTCGGGCAACTCTCCCTGATGATAGGACAGGATGCCTGCCGAGTCAATCACAAACCTGCCTTCCAGCCCGGCTTCTGCCACCAGTTTCCGCATCACACCCTCTGCACACGACGAGCGGCAGATGTTGCCCAAGCACACGAATAATATTCTTGTCTTTTCCATTATTTATCAATAAGTAGTTGTTCATATTTAGTTTATACTATGCCTGTCATTGATTTTTTAGAGGCGGATTGAGCGGATTTGTAATTATAGGATTCAGTATTTTATGCTAAGAATAATCCGCGTCATCCGCTCAATCTGTGTCTAAAAAATAACAGGACATATTCATTTAATTTTTGAGACTTACTTTCTTTAATTGTATCTCCAATCCTACATGCCGTCATTCCCAAGAAGCATACAGCCACTACACAAAGTGATTGACCACAAAGATATGCTTTCTGCACAAAAATTACCTCCTTAGTTAGGAA
>CALUIF010000154.1 GCA_944320635.1 uncultured Bacteroides sp.
GCTAAGCCCGCTACTAAGGCTGACATCTGCGCTGCCATGAAGGAAGCTGCCGAAGGCGAACTGAAGGGCGTACTGGGCTATACGGAAGATGCAGTAGTTTCTTCTGACTTCCTGGGCTGCACGCTGACTTCTATCTTCGACGCTAACGCAGGTGTTTACCTCACCGATACTTTCGTTAAGGTTGTATCTTGGTACGACAACGAAATCGGCTACTCTAACAAGGTGCTTGACCTGATTGCCCACATGGCTTCGGTTAACGACTAATTTACAGTTAGAAAATATTAAAGAATGGGCGGCCTCGATAGAAGTCGCCTATTTTTTTTGCAATTTTGCCGTAAAATAGGCGAAGAGTGACAATGAAAGCCAAGCTGACTATTATTTTACTTTGTATTATAAACAGTGTTATGATGCAAGCACAACAGAATCCCTTTTTTGAACCCTTCAATACCCCACACGGCACCGTGCCGTTCGACCGTATCAAGCTCGAACACTTTGCCCCCGCCATACGCGAAGGCATCAGCCGCCACAATCGGGAGATAGACGCCATCACAAAAAATCCGGAGGCACCCACGTTCCGCAACACAATAGTAGCCTTCGAAAAGTCGGGCGCGCTGCTCGACTGCGTAGGCAACGTGTTTGGCAACCTGCTCAGCGCCGAAACCAACGATGCCATGCAGGAAGCCGCCAACGAACTGATGCCCCTCATGAGCGAACACAGCAACAGCATCTTCCTGAACGAGCAACTGTTTGCACGCATCAAAACCGTCTACGAACACCGGGCCGACGAACACCTCAACGCCGAACAAGCCAAATTGCTGGAAGAAACCTACGACGCCTTCGTACGCAACGGCGCCAACCTGCAAGGAAGCGACAAAGAGAGATACCGCGAACTGTGCAAAAAGCTCAGCCTGCTATCCTTGAAATTCAGCGACAATAATCTGAAAGAAACCAACAAATACCGGCTGCTGCTGACCGACGAAGCACAACTCTCCGGCCTGCCCGAAAGCGCCATCGAGGCCGCCGCCGAAACCGCCCGCGAACGGGGGGAAAACGGATGGGCCTTCACCCTGCAAGCACCCAGCTACGGCCCCTTCCTGCAATATGCCGACAACCGCGAACTGCGCCGCGAACTCTACATGGCCTACAACACCAAGTGCACACACAACGACGAGTACAACAACTTCGACACGGTAAAAAGCATTGTAAACATCCACTTGGAACTGGCTAAGCTAATGGGTTACAACAACTTTGCCGACTACAACCTACAGGAACGCATGGCGCAAAACAGCACCAACGTGTACAACCTGCTGAACCAACTGCTCGAAGCCTATACCCCCGCCGCGAAGGCCGAATACGCCGAAGTGCTTGCCCTTGCCCGGGAAGAACAGGGCGACGACTTTGAACTGATGCCGTGGGACTGGAGCTATTATTCGCAAAAGCTGAAAGACCGAAAGTTCAACCTCAACGATGAAATGCTGCGTCCCTACTTCGAGCTGGAGCACGTGAAAGAAGGCGTGTTCGGTCTGGCCAACCGCCTCTATGGCATCACCTTCAAGAAGAATCCCGACATACCCGTCTATCACAAAGACGTAGTGGCCTACGACGTGTACGACAAGGACGGCTCCTTCCTCGCCGTGTTCTACGCCGACTTCCACCCTCGGGCAGGCAAACGTTCGGGTGCATGGATGACCAGCTACAAAGGCCAATGGATTGATGAGGAGACAGGCGAAGACAGCCGCCCGCACGTGTCCATCGTGATGAACTTCACCAAACCCACCAAGGACAAGCCTGCACTGCTGACCTTCGGCGAGGTGGAAACCTTCCTGCACGAGTTCGGGCACAGTCTGCATGGAATGTTTGCAAAGACCACCTACGAAAGCCTGAGCGGCACCAACGTCTATTGGGACTTCGTAGAGCTGCCCTCACAGTTCATGGAGAACTTCGCCACCGAAAAAGAATTCCTGCACACCTTTGCCCGCCATTACCAGACGGGTGACCCGATACCCGACGAACTGGTGCAACGCATTATCGACTCGTCCAACTTCAACGCCGCCTACGCCTGCCTGCGCCAGGTGAGCTTCGGCCTGCTGGACATGGCCTGGTACACCCGCACCACTCCTTTCGAGGGCGACGTGGAAACCTACGAGAAACAAGCCTGGAAACGGGCACAAGTGCTGCCCGACGTGCCGGGCACATGCATGAGCGTACAGTTCTCGCACATCTTTGCCGGCGGCTATTCGGCAGGATATTACAGCTACAAGTGGGCCGAAGTACTGGACGCCGACGCCTTCTCGCTCTTCAAAGAGAAAGGTATCTTCAACCCGGAAACAGCCACCTCGTTCCGCGAGAACATCCTGTCGAAAGGAGGCACAGAACACCCCATGACGCTCTACAAACGATTCCGCGGAAAAGAACCTACCATAGACGCATTGTTAAAACGAAACGGAATAAAAGCACTATGAACAAACTGATGAACTTAATGCTGGCCTGCCTGCTTATCGCCACCCTGCAAGCCTGCAACAACGAGGACGACGTCATCGAAATTTTCACAGACAAGACTTGGAAACTCTCGAGGCTCACCAATGAAGGCAGCAGCGAGCAATTCTACACAGGCTTATGGAACAGCGAGCAAGAAAGGGAAAGCAGCTGGGAAGCACTGCAACAGGAAGGTAACTTCACCCTGACTTTCAACCTCGCCGATGTAGAAGGCTCGGTTATCGGCACCTGCGAAGCGCGGGGCATACGGGCAAGCATCAGCGACGCATCCGTAACAGCCGACGGCAAAGACCACACACTAAGCATCAGCGGCAGGATAACGGGCTCGGAAACAGACAAACTGGCCAGTGCCTTCCTCAACGCCCTGCTGAATGTATACAAATACGAAGGCGACGCCAACTCCATGACTCTATACTACAAAGACGGAAACACCGTCAGAGTAATGGGATTCCGGGCCAACTGACCGGACACACGCACACTCTGTAACACGAAAAAAAAAAACGAACTTTTTGATATGGACGAATCTGCCAAAGCCAAACAGGAAGCCTTAGACCTGCGCTACATCCGCATGGCAAGCATCTGGGCCGAAAACTCCTATTGCAAGCGACGCCAGGTAGGCGCCTTGATTGTGAAAGACAAAATGATTATCTCCGACGGATACAACGGCACCCCGTCGGGCTTCGAAAACGTTTGTGAAGACGAAAACAACGTGACAAAACCCTACGTGCTGCATGCCGAAGCCAACGCCATCACCAAAATAGCCCGCTCGAATAACAGCAGCGACGGCGCCACACTGTACGTCACCGCATCGCCCTGCATAGAATGTGCCAAGCTCATCATACAGGCAGGCATCAAGCGGGTGGTATACTCCGAGCAATACCGCCTGGAAGACGGCATCGAACTGCTGAAACGAGCCGGCATCGAGGTCATCTACCTGAAGAAGCCCGACATGAACAGCTAAATGAAAGGATATAAACACACCGATTGACACACACATTATGAGCAACTCCAACACATCACGCTTCATGCCCCTCATCATCGCCGTCTGCGTAGTGGCGGGCATACTGATAGGCACTTTCTACGCCAAGCACTACGGCGGCAACAAACTGGGCATCATCAATGGCTCGTCCAACAAACTGAATGCCCTGCTGCGCATCATCGACGACCAATACGTAGACACCGTAAACATGACAGACCTCGTGGAAAAAGCCATGCCGCAGATACTGGCCGAGCTCGACCCGCACTCCGTCTACATCCCCGCGAAAAACCTGGAGGAAGTGAACTCCGAACTGGAAGGCAGCTTCAGCGGCGTGGGCATACAATTCACCATACAGCAAGACACCATACACGTGAACAACGTGGTGGCAGGCGGGCCGGCCGAAAAGGTGGGCGTCATGGCAGGTGACCGCATCGTGACGGTAGACGATAGCCTCTTCGTAGGCAAAGGGCTCACCAACGAAAAAGCCATGCGACACCTCAAAGGCCCCAAAGGCAGCGAAGTGAAACTGGGCATCAAGCGGGCCACCGAAAAAGAACTGCTGGACTTTACCATCGTGCGGGGCGACATTCCGCAGAACACCATCGATGCCGCCTACATGCTGAACGACGACTTCGGCTACATCATGGTGAGCAAGTTCGGGCGCACCACCCACGTGGAACTGCTGAACGCCATCGCCCAGCTGAACCACCAGCAATGCAAGGGCTTCATCATAGACTTGCGCGGAAATACGGGCGGCTACATGGAGGCAGCCACACGCATGGTGAACGAATTCTTACCCGAAGGCAAACTCATAGTCTACACCGAAGGCCGCAAATACCCCCGCATGGAAGAATATGCCAACGGTACAGGCAGCTGCCAGCAAATACCCCTCGTGGTACTGGTCAACGAAGAATCGGCCTCGGCCAGCGAAATCTTTGCAGGCGCCATCCAGGACAACGACCGGGGCACCATCGTAGGCCGCCGCTCCTTCGGCAAGGGATTGGTGCAACAGCCCATCGACTTCAACGACGGGTCGGCCATACGCCTCACCATCGCCCGCTACTACACCCCCTCGGGCAGGTGCATACAGCGACCCTATGAGAGCGGGCAAAACAGCAAGTACGAAATGGACTGGATAGCCCGCTACGAGCACGGCGAATTCTTCTACAAAGACAGCATCAAGCTCGACGAAAGCCTGCGCTACTCCACCAGCCTGGGACGACCGGTGTATGGCGGCGGAGGCATCATGCCCGACGTATTCGTACCCCAGGACACCACCGGCGTGACCTCTTACCTGATAGAAGTGAGCAACAAGGGACTCATCCTGCAATTCAGCTTCCAGTACACCGACCGCAACCGGGCCAAGCTGAACGAATACAAAGACGAAGAAAGCCTGCTGGCATACCTCAAACAGCAAGGCATCATGGAGCAGTTCATCCGCTACGCCAGCTCGAAGGGAGTGAAACGCCGCAACCTGCTCATACAGAAATCGCGCCAGTTGCTGGAACGCAACCTGTACGGGAACATCATATACAACATGCTGGGACAGGAAGAATACATACGCTACATCAACCAGACCGATGCCACGGTGCAGACCGCACTGGACATCCTGGAGAAAGGCGAAGCCTTCCCCAAAGCTCCCGAAATAACCACGGAGGAAACAGATGACGACAACGGAAAAGAAAAAAGAATTGCGCAGGCAAATAGCTTCCTTGAAGAACCTGCACAAATCTTCCGGCTTGCACAGTGCGCAGTCGGCTGAAATCCTGGCCGCCCTCGAAGCACATCCCGCCTTCCGCGCCGCACACACCATACTGCTCTACCACTCCCTGCCCGATGAAGTAGACACGCACGCCTTCATCGACCGCTGGAGCGAGGCAAAGCAGGTGCTCCTGCCCGTGGTGCAAGGCGACGGACTGCTATTGCGACAGTACACCGGCACTAACGCGCTGGCGACGGGACGCTATGGCATCGGAGAACCCGTGGGAACAGACTTCACCGACTACGCCGCCATCGACTTGGTCATAGTGCCTGGCGTGGCGTTCGACCGGCAAGGCAACCGCCTGGGCAGGGGCAAAGGCTACTACGACCGCCTGCTGCCCCGGCTGACGCAGGCCCGCAAACTGGGCATCTGCTTCCCCTATCAATTAGTCAACGACATCCCTACGGACGCACACGACATCCGCATGGACGAAATCATAACCCTATGAAAAGAAATTACCATACCCATACCACCCGCTGCCTGCACGCCACGGGCACCGACGAAGAATACGTGCTGAGCGCACTGAAAGGCGGCTACGAAGTGCTGGGCTTCTCGGACCACACGCCGTGGAAATACCACACCGACTACGTGGCCGACATGCGCATGCTGCCCGACGAGCTGCCCGGGTACGTGGAAAGCCTCCGCGCCCTGCGCGACAAGTACCGCGACCGCATACAGATAAAGATAGGACTGGAATGCGAGTACTTCCCCGAATACATGCACTGGCTCAAAGAGCAAATCAAACAGTACGGGCTGGACTACATCATCTTCGGCAACCACTTCTACCACACCGACGAAAAGTTTCCCTACTTCGGCCACCACACCACCAACCGCGACATGCTCGACCTGTACGAAGAAAGCGCCATCGAAGGCATAGAGACGGGCGTGTACTGCTGCCTGGCCCACCCCGACCTGTTCATGCGCTCCTACCCCGCGTGGGACCGCCACTGCACACTGGCCGCACGCCACATCTGCCGGGCAGCCGCGCGCCTGGGCATACCGCTGGAGTACAACATAGGCTACGTGGCCTACAACGAAGCACACGGGCTCACCTCGTACCCCTGCCCCGAATTCTGGCACATTGCCGCCAACGAAGGCTGCACCGCCATCATAGGGCTCGACGCGCACGACAACCGCGACCTGGATACCGACACCTACTACAACCGCGCCGTGCAAGAACTGAAGGCGCTGAAAATGAAAGTCACCGACACGCTGCCGATGCGGGGAGAATAACCAGTTTTTTTCAAACAACCCAAAGTAAACATTGAGACTATGACATACGATTTCGACACCATCATCCCCCGCCGGGGAACCAATTGCGAGAAGTGGGACAACATGCCCAACGACGAAGTACTGCCCATGTGGGTAGCCGACATGGACTTCCGCACCGCACCCGCCATTGTCGACGCCCTGCACAGGCGGGTAGACCACGGCATCTTCGGCTATACACATGTGCCCGACGCCTACTACGAAGCCGTGAGTCGGTGGTTCGGCCAACGCCACGGGTGGGCCATCCGCCAGGAAGACGTCATCTACACCTCGGGCGTAGTACCCGCCATCTCCGCCATACTGAAAGCACTGACCCGACCGGGCGACGGCGTGCTGGTGCAAGGCCCGGTGTACAACTGCTTCTACTCATCCATCCGCAACAGCGGCTGCGTCTGCATCTCCAACCCGTTGGTGCTCGAAGGCAATTCATACCACATGGATTACGACGACCTGGAGCAGAAAGCCTCCGACCCGCGCACACGCGTATTGCTGCTCTGCAATCCGCACAACCCCGCCGGACGCGTATGGACACCCGACGAGCTGAAGCGTGTGGGCGACATCTGCCACCGCCACAACGTCACAGTGGTAGCCGACGAGATACACTGCGAACTCACCATGCCCGGACACACCTACACACCCTTCCTCAGCCTCGGCGAGGAGTGGACAAGCCGTGCCATAGCCTGCATCTCGCCGAGCAAAGCCTTCAACATTGCCGGCCTGCAGATAGCCAACATCGTAGTGCCCGACCCCGACCTGCACCAGCGCATCGACCGCGCCATCAACGACAATGAGGTGTGCGACGTCAACCCCTTCGGCGTGCTGGCCACCATAGCCGCCTACAACGAAGGCAGAGAGTGGATCGACCAGCTGCTAGACTACCTGCACGGCAACTATGCCTGCATGGCCGAATTCTGCCGAATGCACCTGCCGCAATTTCCCATCGTCGAGCTGGAAGGCACCTACTTAGTGTGGATGGACTGCCGAAGCACGGGCATAAGTTCGCACGACCTCAACGACCGTCTGGTCCGAGAAGCCAAGCTTTGCCTCAACGCAGGCTCCATGTACGGGCCCGAAGGCGAAGGGTTCTTACGCTGGAACATAGCCTGTCCGCGCAGCGTGTTGCGCGACGGCCTCGAACGTTTCCTACGCTTCACACAGTCAAACTTATAATACGTTCTAAACAAACCGGATTTTCACCCCCACCTTTGCAATGAAACTGAAACTCATCTACCTACTGTTCCTTACACTTCTGCCCCTCAAGCAGGCAGAAGCCCAGGAAGCACGCACACTGTTCGTGCAGATGCCCGACTCCATACTGCCTTTGCTCACCGAAGTGAACCGGGCAGACTGCATAGACTTTCTCGACAGCCACATGCGGGCACAAGTGACCAACCGCTTCGGCACCCGCTCGGAAATGACCCACCTTACGCCCGACTACATTGCCATAGACATGACTGCACGGAGCACCTGGCAAATGAAAGTACTCCCCTTGGCAACGGCAGACAGCAGTGCCACCGCACAACAAGTCATCTGCACCATTTCCACCGCCTGCGGCACGGCATGCGACAGCCGCATCCGTTTCTACTCCACCGATTGGAAGCCCCTCCCTACAGAGCAATTTCTCCCCGCCCCGCCCCAAAAGGAAGACTTCCTGATGCCAAAGCCCGACTCGGTAGATACTTACCGCTACCGCGACGCCATTCAGCGCGCCGACATGAACCTGACACGCATCATCCTTTCGCCGGACACCTGCACGCTGACCTTCACTTTCAACACACCGGCCTACCTGGAAAAAGAAGCGGCAGATGAACTGAAACCGTTCATCCGCCGCGCGTTAATCTACGAGTGGGATGGAAGGAAATTCATCCCCCGACGCCAATAGCGTGCATCCGTCTTACTACTTCACCTTTATCTTATCGAAGCCCTCACCATACACGCCGATAACCGCACTTTGCGACACAAACGCATGGGGGTCGACATCTTTTATCAAACGGAAAATAATGTTCGACTCCCGCTTTTTAGCCAAGACGAACAGCATCTTTTGCTCTTTGCCCGAATAAAAACCCGTGGCATTGATGACGGTCACTCCACGATGCGGATACAGATTGATGGCATGCCCTATCTCCTCGTACTTATCCGTAATGATGAAAAACTGCACCGATTGCCGTGCACTGTTCACCACCTGGTCAAGCACAAAGCTGCAGATGTACAGCGTGACATATCCGTACACCACTTTCTCCCAATCCTTCAACACAAAGTAGCTGGACGATATAATGATAAGGTCGCATATCAGCATCACCCTACCCAGCGTAATATCCCTGTACTTGTTGATGATGGCAGCAATGATATCCGTGCCGCCCGTACTTCCATTGGATGAAAAGGCTATGCCAATGCCGCTTCCGCAAAACGAGGCTCCCAACACACAAGCCATGAAAGGCTGGTCGTGCAGCAATACAAGTCCCTCTGTCAGTTGCTGGATGACGGACAAAAAGAACGTCAGCGTAAACACGGCAAACACCGTCTTGATACTGAATTTCCATCCCAACTGCCAAATAGCCAGGATAAGCAAAAACACGTTGACAGAGAAATACACATATTGCACCGGCAACCCCGATGCGAAGTAAACAATAGAAGCTATGCCCGGTACACCGCCCGTGGTAATGTCATTGGGCAACAAGAACACAGTCCAACCTATGCCATAGAGAATCATTCCCAAAGCAATCATGAGGTAGTCCTTCAACTCCCGCAGGACATTCTGCCTCGTCGGGAGAGTCACAGTTTTTTTCATATTCCTTATCGATTTTCGTTAGATGCAGATATTGCAAAATACGCTTCCGATCCAGTGCACACTTTGCAATACCATAAAAACGGGGACAAAATTAGTGAATATCCTTCTTTCCCACAACATTAAGTGGCAAACAAAAAAGCTATCTGCCTTTTTATGACCTACCAGAAAAGCAGAAAGCCTCGACAGCTCATTTCCTAGCTATCAAGGCTTTCATTAAGAGCGGAAGACGGGACTCAAACCCGCGACCCTCAGCTTGGAAGGCTGCTCAAAATATAGCTAATATGCAGCGAATCATGTTTTTATCTTCTCAAATGGGCGGTTATTGCAAAAATTTTGCAATAAATGATGGGTGAATGATGGGGTTGATTACATGTTATTGCCTCCTTCCCTATTTTCCGGTGGATTATATTTAGCTGTCATCTTTTCATTCAGTTCATCCCTTAATAGAATTTTATATTCATCGTTTTTGTTTTCGGAATCGTTTAAGAGAGGATAGATGTTTACCATGTATTTGCGGATTGCAGTATCAATGCTATTTTCTGTCCTAATATGAAGGGTGTGTGCTATCTTTGAAGTGATGCCATTGAATATATTCATTGTTATTCTGTGAATGCCATCATAGTATTCCTGTCCTGGAGGGTTTAGGACAGATTTTCTGACGGATGACATTAATTCTGTGTTGGTAAATATATTAAAGTATATGTCAACTATATCTCCTATATCGCTATCTTGAATATTGGTATCAGGGAAAATGAAACTATCGACAAGGAGAGAGGCAAAGTCTGCTATGTCTTTGCGTGCTTGTTCCTTTATGACATTATTATAAGATTCTTGATTGGATTCTTTAGCTGTGATAGATGCTATCTCTTTTATTTTTTCGATATTGCTTATGATGTCTAAGAGAGAAAGTTTAATATCTTCTGTCTTAATGTTGTTAAGATGTTCATACATCATTCCTGAAAATTGGGAATATAAGCAATCCAATATATCACTTATCTTTTCAAATTCTTTGCAGTATAAGCCTTGAAGTTCCTCGATGAAATTGTATATCTTTAAGTCATCAGCATATTTAGGTTGGAAGGTGTGTGATGCATTTGTCTTCCAGATGCCATATTCTATGCTGACATGTTTTTCTATAAATACAAAAACTGGAATATTAAGTTTTTGGGCAGTACGAAATTCTTTTCTTGTGATGGATATAAGTTCCTCAGGTTTTACTTTAGACAAGCTGCCGTATCTGCCACCTACAATCAAAATGGTGAGGTCACAAAGGGAAACTTCACGGTAGCATGAATCCTCTATATTCATTTTAGGATTGAAATAAATGCCGTTGTTTTCAAACAGAACGGGTTCAAATCCCCAGTTCCGTAAGAAATTGCCAAGGACTTCCCTGACATATTTCAAGTCATAGAAAGTAGAACTGACGAATGCTCTTGCTTTAGCCATGGTTATTTCATTTTGATTTATTCCACTTTTAGATTTTTTCTTTCCGAATCATTTTTCAGAGGGATGGGCTTTTGCATAAGCCTCTCTCCATTCTATAGGAATCTCAAGTGAGAGTGTGTCTTTTGCCAAATATTCCAAAAAGTCTAAATCGCTCTGTTTTTTCAAATCCATCAGCCATGTAATATCTTCACCAATTGGAATCGGATATGCTATGTCAGGTTTCTTTGTGAATTTTTTCTTGTCCACAGAAAGCGTGAATTCACCCATAACCAATGAATCAGAAAAAGAGGTTTTATATTTTGCCTGGCAATAGCATAAGAATCCTATATGCTTAGATTTAAAAACCTTATTCATCTCTTTCAATTTAGCCAAGTCTTCACGAAATAGTTTCAAATGAAAATCAACGAGTGGCAGGCTTAATGGATAATCATCATCGTTAGACCACCAAGAATTCATCCATTTGTCACATTTATCATAATTCATTTTAGCTTCATTGAGGGATTTGGTTGCATTGTCTAAAATATTACGATAAGAAAGGTCATCTGATGGTCTGCTGAACAAGCTGTCAAATGATAACACTTGTATGTCGTATATTCCCCTATCAGCTGAAAATACAGAATCATTCATGTATCGTTTAACAAGTTCTTCCCCTTTAGGTGGAGTGGAGCATGACAGAATAATAGTCAGTGTGAGTAACACAGATAATATTGTTTTCATAATATCAAAATGTTAGTTTAAAGTTCAAATTACCATTCTCATCCATTCTGATTTCCCCAACAATCCTATCCTGTGGGGTGGATTGTTGTTGAGGCTCACCTTTCATCATGCTACCCTCTCCACGCAAGAGCCATTCAGCAGATACATCTTTGAAGTAATTCAAAAGAGAATAGAGAACAGCCAGCGACATGGAACTATTGCCGGAAACTTGCTTGTACAATGTAGGTTGAGGAATGCCAACCGCTTTACTTAATGATGTGATTGAAATCCTTGATTCCAAAATGACCTCATTAATCCTTTGAATTACATCATTTTCCATACTTTTATTATTTAGAACACATTTAAATTAATTCTAATAAGAAGAATTTTTATTCTAATTAGATTGCAATCTCAAATAATATCTTCATATTTGCACAAGAAATAACAAACAAACGTTATTTCAAGTGTTATAAACCAAAACAAGAACGCAAGTATAATAAATGAGTATGGAAAGGCCAAATTTCGTGACCAAAAAAAACTTAACGGACACCCTGATGGGCATGCCGTTGAAAGGGTTAAAGATTGGAGAAGAAAAGACAAACGGATTAAGTAACAATAAAAATTGATAGACTATGGCTGATTTAAATGAAGTAAGAAGATGGTTGAACGGATTCGATAAAGAGGCAGTGTCGAAGTTGTTGCCGGGTGAAGCATGGCCGGTATTTCAAGAAGAAAAAGAAGTTGCGCATATTTCCGTGCAAGTGTTCCACGCAATGATTATAGCCATGTGCCAAGAATATGCGGACAAGATGGAACAGACGGATATTGCGATTATTCCCAAAGAAAGGAAAATGCTTGAGGAACTCAACTTCAAAAACAGCAGAAATTATCTTGAATTAGCAGAAGCAAAAAAAAGAATGGTGGAGATAAGACGGTTCTTCGCATTCAAGAAGCTGTTCCCGAACAGCATGTTTATGAGGTTGACAGACTTTTCCGAATTGTGCCGGAAATACAAACTCGTTTGCGGCCATGTGAGCGAATACACGGGGGACATCCCGATGAAGTGCCTGGAAGAAATATACGAGGCGACGAAAGTATGCAAGTCTGACAATTTGATAAGCTGGACAATCAACAGCGGGATAAGCGTGGTCGACAAAATAACTTTGTCCGGCAGTAGGGACAACATGAGAATATCCGAATTGGAAAAACGCTTGAAATACTCCCACATCATGCAGGAAGATGAAATAAGGTCGTATAATGGAATAAGAGGCGTTATTGGCATATCCAGTAGAAAAATGGAATACTACAACATGCTTATAGCCGCAGATGGGAAACTGATGAAAGAGGTAAAGTTTGATGAAATACCGGTGCAAAGGCCGACTTCATGGGTTAACGGCGACCCGATAGTGTTCCAGATAATCCCGGGAAACATAGTGATGATACACAGCAAGTGGGGCGATGAAGCAGAAGACCCGATGTTTGAAAAGAATGCAATATAAACACAGAAGCAAGAAGGAAAGAGTATGGAAAGACCAAATTTCGTGACCAAAAAAAGCTTAACGGACACCCTGATGGGCATGCCGTTGAAGAAGGAGTTTGAAATCAAGGCCAAGGACTTCAAGCCAGAGACCGTAAGAGCCGCAGTGGC
>CALUIF010000155.1 GCA_944320635.1 uncultured Bacteroides sp.
GCCAGGATTACGCCCAATGCCACGCCCAGCAATGCGGCGAAGAGTACGCGCGATTCTTCGGGCAGCAGGAAAGTAATGGTGTGGGCAGGATACCAGAAGAAAGGGATGGTCTTTTTGAACACAAAGCCCCATTGCACACGCCAGTTCATTCCTTGCATGATTTCGCCCATCGGTATCGGGGTAAACAGCCCGCGCAGGGTACCCCCGGTGGCAAGTATGTGCGTGTCCGTAATCTTGTGCAGGGTCATGAAAACGGGGGCGAAGATGGTGTTCATGGTTACCGAAATGGCCAGAGCCAATCCTGCCTTGCTCCAGCTCAGGCCACCTGCCATGATGGCTTGGAGATGTTCTACACCCAGGTAAGCGGCAAAGGCGGGTACGCCGGTGGAAAATACCACGAACGCCATGTTGATGCCCATGCCGAAGATACCCCATACCACGGCGCGTGGCAGTACCCCGAAGTCTTTACGGAAATAGTTGCCTGTGCTGATACGTAGCCCTAACAGTTCGCCCATGGTGGACAGTATGGCAAACTTGATGAAGCTCATCACCATGCCATGGGCGGCGTTGAACGACTGGTAACTCTGGTAAAGCGTTCCACTCAAAATGAAAGGAAGGAACAGCGCTACTACGATGAGCAGGAAAATAAGGTCTTTCTGTTTCATGGTTGTAATTGTATTATAATAATAAGTGGTTGGATTCAAGTATATTGTTCAGTCAGCCAACATCTTCATGGCAATGTCGAGATAGCGTGTCATGTCTACGGTGAAAGGTCCGTCGTACACGTCGTGCCGCTTCTTGCCCAGACGCACTACAATGGCGTCTTTTGAGGGGATGGCAAAGATGTATTGCCCCAGCATGCCCCTCATGCAGGGGATGGTATCGCCCCGGTAGGGGAAAAGCCAAGTCTGAAGACCGTAATAATTCAGCGGGTCGTGCCCCCACTGGTCTTTCAGGTAGGAGGCTGGACGCAGCATTTCGTCCATGTAGCGGTGCGATACGAGTTGCCGTCCATGCCAGTTACCGTGGTGAAGCAGCAGGCTGCCGAAGCGTGCCACGTCCCTTGCCGTGGTGTGGAAGCAGCAGAAGGCTTTTTCATCCCCGTTCTTCTTGTCGAGCAGCCAGTAAGCGTCTTTCTCCGCTTGCAGGGGCTTCCATAGCTTCTCTTGTGCATAGTGGCTGAGGGTTTGCCCGGTGGCGGCTTCAATGGCAAAAGCCAATAGCTGGGTTTCTCCGCTGCGGTAAGAGAATTGCTCGCCCGGCGCGTCGGTCACATCCAGGCGGGTGACAAGTTCGTAAAGGTCATTACCGTAGTAGCCGTGAGTGGTGACGGAGAAGAGCGAGGCATAAGCTTCGTCCCACGCCATGCCACCGCTCATGGTGAGCAGGTGGCGCAGGGTGACTTGTGCCTGTATGCCTTGTGTGTAGGAGGGGATGTATCGGCTCACCGGATCGTCGAGGCTGCGGATGGCTCCTTCGTCGAGCGCAATGCCTGCCAGCAGGCCTACGATGGTTTTGGTGGCAGAGTAGATGTTGGATGTCAGCGTGTCGTTCCACCCGTTGCGGTAGTCTTCGAAGAGCAGGCTGTCGTGCCGGATGACAAGGAACGACACGGTGCCCAGGCTGTCCAGATACGCCTCGTCTTCGGCCGATAGACGGTAGCGGTTGTAACTTGGGGCGATAGGCCACTGCCATACGTCGGTGGGGTCGTGGCAGACGGTGTCTCTTTCAAAGATATCCAAGTCGTCGATGACGGGCATGAGGTGTATCAGTGCTTGCCTGGCATAGTAGGGTAGAGACAAGACAGCCACTGCCAGCAAGGTGCCGGCGATGGCTGATATTTGGAGTATTTTGTGTACCTTCATGATGCGTGTGATGTTGTGATTAGAACTCTACATCGAACAGGCGCAAGCGGCTGCGTAGGTATTCAATCTCGCGTTGCATCTCGTCCATCCGCTCCAGCAGGTGGCGGATGGCGTCGATGCCTTCCATATTGATGTCGAGGTCGTAATAAAGGCGGCTGAACCGTTCAACGTCGGGCAGTTCGTCCGTGGTGAGATACCGGGTGCCGTCCTGTGTCAGCACGTCGATGAGTCCTTCTTCTTGCAGCATGTCTATGAACTGAGGTTCAATGTGGCACTTGTCGCAATATTCGCTGACTATGATTAATTCGTTTTGCATGGCGTTTCAGTTTTAGTTCATACTTTGGATTTTGCGGAACAGGTCTTTCTGTTGCTCTGTGAGGTTGGTGGGCAGCACTACGTGGTAGGTCACAATCAAGTCGCCCTGCACGCCTTCTTTTTTGTAAACCGGGAATCCTTTGCCCTTCAGGCGTACTTTGGTGCCATTTTGTGTGCCGGGCTTTACCTTCAGTTTTACTTGTCCGTCCAACGTGTTTACCAGTTGTTCACCCCCCAAGACGGCAGTGTACAAGTCGGTGTTGACGTCCACATAAAGGTCATCGCCCAGTCGCTTGAACATCGGGTCGTCGGGGATGACAAAGGTGATGTACAGGTCGCCTGCCGGTCCGCCATTCGCACCCGGTGCACCGTAGCCTTTTAGCTTGATGACCTGTCCGTTGGCCACGCCGGCAGGAATGGTGATGCGCACTTGCTTGTCGCCTACGGTAAGTATTTGCTTGTGCGTCTGGGCCGCTTCACGCAGGGAGAGTTCCAGTTCTGCCCGGTAGTCTTGCCCGCGGAAGCCGGCATTGGCTCCTCCACTGCGGCGGGAGCGGTGTCCGAACAGCTGTTCGAAAAAGTCCGAGAACCCACTGTCGCCTCCACCCGTGAATTCCTGTCCGTCGGACGAGTACCAGTAAGTGCCATGCCCGTCGGTATTGAAGCCTTGGAAACCGTCGAAGCCGCCTCCGGCTTGCTGGCGGGCACGTTTTTGGGCTTCAAATTCGTCGGCATGCTTCCAGTGTTCGCCATATTCGTCATACTTCTTACGCTTCTCGGGGTCGCTCAACACTTCGTTGGCTTCGTTGATGGCCTGAAACTTTTCTTTGGCGCTGGGGTCGTTGGGGTTCAGGTCGGGGTGGTACTTGCGTGCCAGCTGGCGGAAGGCTTTCTTAATGTCGTCCTGCGAAGCCGATTTGTCTACGCCGAGTACCTTGTAGTAGTCTATGTATGCCATATAGTATATCCTTTCTTTTTTAGGTCTTGAGTTGATATAAAGTGCCCTAAGCCGGTCTTAATGGCCAAGGTTTATACCAGTTTTTCTATTGCTTGCAATAGGTTGTCAATGTCTTCCTCTGTGGTGTTAAACGATGTTACTAAGCGTATTTCGTTTGCCTCTTCATTCCAGAAATAGAAGAAATAGGCTTTTTGCAACTCGTCGATGGCTGCGCGCGGCATGGTGAGGAACAATTGGTTGCTTTCTACGGCTTGCGTGAAGTGGATGCCTGGCAGTTTTTTCAAACCGTCGTGCAGCAATTGCGCCATGTAGTTGGCATGCTTTGCATTTTTCAGCCAAAGGTTGTCTGTCAGATAGGCTGTGAACTGGCAAGACAGGTAGCGCATCTTGGAGGCCAGCTGGGCAGACTGTTTGCGGATGAACTTTGCTGCCTGTTTCAAAGCCGGGTTGAAGACAATGACGCTTTCGCCCAGCATCAGCCCGTTTTTGGTGCCACCGAAACTCAGTACATCTATGCCGCAATCCGCTGTCAGCCCTTTGAGAGACACGCCTAAAGCGGCGCAGGCATTGGCAAGGCGGGCACCGTCCATGTGGACGTACATCCCGTGCCGGTGGGCCAGGTCGGTCAACGCTTTCAGTTCATCGGGCTTATAGATGGTGCCCATCTCTGTGCATTGGGAAAGGTAGATGGCACCCGGCTGCGAGTGGTGCTGGTCGCCGAAACCATGCAGGTAGGGACGAAGCAAGTCCGGTGTCAGTTTGCCGTCGGGCGTGGCAATCGGACGGATTTGGCATCCTGTCATTCTGGCAGGTGAACCGCATTCATCCACGTAGATGTGGGCTGTTTCTGCACAAAGAATGAGGTGGTACGGGCGGGTGCATAGCTGGAGTGCCACGGCGTTGCTGCCCGTGCCGTTGAAGGTGAACAATGGTTCGCAATCTGTCCCGAAGGCTTCCCGCAGGCGGGCGGTGGCTTCTTCTGTCCAAGGGTCGTC
>CALUIF010000156.1 GCA_944320635.1 uncultured Bacteroides sp.
GCATCGTGCGAGATGTCCACCATGGGGGCGTATGTCCAGCACACCCCGTCGCTGCTGGCCTCCTTGGCCGATGTGCGCGCCATGCCTTCTATCAGCTCCATGTTCCAAGAAGAAGCCAATGCCAGAGGAATGGGGAAGGTGACGTCGAAGCCATGCACCACGTCGTATCCGAATATCAGGGGAATGTGCAGGCGGCTGTTCTCCACGGCCATCTGTTGCAGCTCGCGGATGCGTGCCGCGTCTTTAAAGCCGAACAGTCCGCCCAGCTCGCCGCGTTTCAAGGCCTCGTGCACGGCGGTGGTGTTGTCGTTTATCTGTCCCGATACAAACTCCGAGCAGATAGTCAGGTTCAGCTGCCCGATTTTTTCTTCCAAAGTCATTTGTTGCAGCAAGTTGCCTACAAACTTGTCCATTTCTGTCTTGTCCGGCTGGCCGGTAAAGCTGCTCAGGCTGATGACAGCGGCCAACGCAAGACCATATAATCCTTGTTTTCGCATAACTAAACTATATTTATTTATCCTTCAAATTCAGTGCGTTCAGAATTTCCGGTACCCATTCGCCGGTCTTCTCGTCGCGTATCTGGAATACTTCGCGGTAGCCCCACAAGTGCGAGCTGATGCCGCGTTTCACGGCCTCGCCGTGCACGAAGCCCAAGTAGCGGGCGCGCGATGCCTCGTTCACCGTGTTCACCGTGCCATATTCGCCCATGTTGACGGGGCGTCCGTGTGCCTCGCTCCAGCGCTGGATGAAGTCGAAGTCTTGCAAGATGGGTGCCTTCTCCTCGTCGGTGCCCATCCACACGGCTTGCTGGCTGTTTTCGGCTTGGGCATAGGCCAGCCCGTTGTGCGTGAAGAGGTGGGGCAGATAGTAGTGGAATTCCACGATGAGGTTCCAGTCGTCTTCGGGCAATTCCAGCAGATTCAGTGTCCAGTGCTGCCCCAAGTTGGGGGTGGCGATGAGCAGGGTGCGGTCAGGGTTCGACTTGCGGACTATTTTGATGAGCTTGTTCAGCACTTCGTTCCACTTGTCGGCACCCATGCGCAGGTTAGGCTCGTTCAGCAAGTCGAAGTACACCTCCGGCGGATAGTTCTTGTAGTGCTCGCCCAGTTGCTCCCAGAAGCTGTACAGCCGCTCGTAGTTGTCTTCATAAGACACGTTTTCGTCCGGTTGGTCCATATTGATATAGGGGTAATAGTGCTGGTCGATGGAAACGGCCAGCCCGTTCTTGAGGCATTCGTCCACAATGTGGTCCACCTTTTTGAAGAAGGCCGGGGCTATGGTATAAGGCTTCTCCGTAGCGGCATGCTTGGCCCAGCACACGTTGAGGCGTATGCTTTGGAAACCGGCATTGGCTATCGACTTGATTTCCGAGTCGGGCAACGGGGCGTCGCGCTCATAGCCTGGATGCAGGTTGCCGTCCACCACGGCATTGAGGTTGATGCCCGAGCCCAGCCGTTTGTTGCGCTCAAAGGCCAGCCGGGCTTCGGCCGGTGCCTTCACCTTGGGGGCAATCTCGGCCAGCACGCTTTCCTTGTCCCGGGTCAGCATGAAGTAGAGGGTGGTCATGGAGGTCTGTTTGCTGTTTATTTCGGTGGGGCGCTTTATCTGTCCCGGCACGCCGAAGTCTATGCAAATCTCCATCGTCTGGTCGGGATTGATGCGGAAGATGCCTTCGCCCGACATGCCCAAGCCTTCCGGCTCCATGTCTATCTGCATGGGGGTGGTTTGCGTGTTGATGCTGTACTTGCCTTGTTTCGACAAGGTCGAGAAGGCTTCGCTACTCAAGTCCATTGTTGAGTCGGCGCTGAATGTAATGGTGGCCAGGCTCTTGTTGTAAAGTCCGTACCACGTCCCCTCAAGGGAGACCTTCTTTGAGCAGGCGGTGGCCAGCAGCATGAGAGCCGCCACCCAGGCAAAACTGATAAATCGTTTCATGACATTAACTGTTTTAGTAAGATTGAAATTGCTTGTCGTTTATCTGTGGGCTGTTCTGTTTGCCCAAGGCAAATGTAGCAGATAAGTAGTTGCCTGCTGCCTCCCGTTAAGGGGAATTAGTAGATTTGCGAAACGCTTATTCTGTTGTATTCCAATGAAATAAACGGATTGATGCTCCGTGTTTTAGTAGTTTTTTCTCCCGGCAAGCATCAATGGCTTCTGCCTCGTGGCGGAGAGGTGGGTGCGTGGCGTGCCTGCCTGCCGTGGGCTTTGCGGGCAAGGCATTGCTCTCAGATCTATGGTTTGTATATATTTTTCTTATACCGGCCTCGCTCCAAGTTCGCTCTTTGTTCGCTTCTAAGAGAGCGAACTTGGAGCGAACTTGGTACGAACCTGGACCGAAGGAGGTACGGCGGAAAACCGGTTTGAGTGAAATTTTAGGGGTAACATGTTGTGAATAAGTGTCTTGCAGATGGCTTTCAGACTGTTTGCCGGGGAATTCGACATTTTCCTCGGATTTTGTATTGTAAAATATAATTACTGTTTTGGGCGTTGGCGGGGAGGGAGTTTTGCGGCGTTTATCCGACCGATGGAGCAGAAAATGCACCCGATAAATTTTTGAGGATAGAAAATGTGTTTTATATTTGCGTCCCGGATGAACCTTTAATGCAAATATCATGAATATACGTGTGTGGGGCCTATGTGCCTTCGTATGCCTTGTTCTTATGGGTTGCCGCCAGACTCCCCGCTATGAGCGCGAGTTGGAGCGGCTGGACAACGCCTTGGCGCACAACGAGGAGTGGGTGATGCGCAAGGAACATGCCATTGCACAGCTGCGCAGCAAGCTGGCCAACGCTGTACAGGACGAGGAACGCTACTGGATAAACAAGGACCTTTATCGTGAGTACCTGGAGTTTGACGCCGACTCGGCAGGCTACTACGTGGAGCAGAACATTGCTTTGGCCGCGCAGATGGGCAAGCCGGAGGATGTAGAACTGTGGCGCATAGAGCGGGCGATGGTGCTGATACAGACGGGGCAGCTGAACGAGGCGGAGCATGTGCTGAAAAGTATAGACCGGCAGGCCTTGACGGAGCGGATTTTGCCTTATTATTATGCACGGGTGATGAGTTTGAACCATGCCTACTCTATCTACATAGAGGACATGGGGACGGAGGAGCGGAGCCGTTATTTTGCGCAGGCATTGCTATACCGCGACTCTGTGTTGCTGTGCATGCCTCCCAATGACCCTCAGTTCTTGAACATCAAGGCATGGGACAGCTTTGACGCACACGATTATGGTGGCATCAAGCAGCAACTGAAGGAACGGGTGGATCATTCGTCGTTGAACACACCGGAGGATGCGATAAGCGCCTATAACCTGGCTGCAATGTGTCGCGAGGACGGCAATCGGGAAGACTACATCTACTACCTGGTGCGCTCGGCCATAGCCTATGTGCAGAGCGGATGCCGGAATTATGCCTCCGAGAGCATCCAGGATTTGAGCAAAGTGATGTTGGACAAGGGCGATTTGAATCGTGCTTATACCTATATTAATTATTGTTCGAGCAATCTCTATTCGTTTAAGAACCGCGCGTACATTGTGCGCATAGCCCGGTTGCAGGAAGACATTCGCAAGCAATACTTGGCGCGCGAGCAGCAGCACGAGGTGCTCATCAACGGTTCGCTGACGGCCATCAGCGTGCTGTTGGTGGGGTTGCTGGGGGCTTTCTGCTACATCTGCCGCCAGGTGCGGAAGTTGCGCCTGAGAGGGGGGCAGCTGAAAGAGGCCAACGCTGCCTTGCAGACGAGCCTTGTGGAAAAGGAGCAACTGCACGCGGGACAGCGACGCTTGAACGAGGAACTGCAGCGGGCCAACCACGAGCAGACGGAGCTGAACGAGCGGTTGAGCCGGACCAATGCGTTGCTGAAGCAGGCCAACGTGGTGAAGGAGGAGTACATAGGCTATGCCTTCTCCATTTGTGCCGACTACATGAGCAAGCTCGACGAGTTTCGCAAGACGGTGAGCCGCAAGCTGAAAACCGGGCAGCTGAAGGACTTGGACCACTTCCTCACCTCGGACACCATGATGCAAGGTGAGCTGAAAGGCTTCTACCGCACGTTCGACGAGGTGTTTCTCTTTCTGTTTCCCAACTTTGTGGACGACCTGAACAAGTTGCTCTTGCCCGACAAGCAGGTGGAGCTGAAGGACGAAGTCCACCTGAACACCGACCTGCGCATTGTGGCCCTGATGAGCTTGGGCTTTACGGATGCCAACAAGATTGCCGAATTTCTGCATTGCTCCACGCAGAGCGTGTACAACAGCCGCCGCCTGACGTATGGTCGCCTGGCCATCCCCTTGAAGGAGTTTAAGGAGCGGGTGACGACGCTGGGACGGGTGGCAGAAGGGAAAGAGTGACCGGTATCCACCCTTTTGCATCGGGGCAAGGGGAGAAATGTATGGCTTCCCCGTTCTGGACGGTGCGTGTCCTATCTACTATTTTTGGTTTTTCTTGAAAATGCAATGCGCTGTTTCCTAATGTGTTGCATTTTCTTTGTTTCTACTAATCCTTTTTACTTGCAGGCTTTGCGAGGGGTTGTAACCGATAATTTTGCAGCACAACGTTATCCGTTGAATCAATCTAATTTTTATCAACTTAAAAAAAGGATACTATGAACGTTAGAAAAACAGTGTTGCTTGCTGCTCTTTGTGGGGCTACAGCCTGGACGGGTTGGACGCCGCAAGCCTTTGCTGCTCCGATAGGGAGTGTGGAGGCCGTTCAGCAGGCAAAGAAAGTGACAGGAACAGTGGTCGATGCCATGGGGCCGGTGATAGGCGCCAATGTAATTGAACAAGGCACAACCAATGGTGTGATTACGGACATTGACGGGCACTTCTCGCTGGAAATCCAGCCGGGAGGCAAGTTGGAAATCTCGTTTATCGGTTACGTTACACAAGTAATCGAGGTAGGAAACCAGACAAACTTCAATATTGTGCTGGAAGAAGACAATGAAATGCTGGACGAAGTAGTGGTAGTGGGCTACGGCGTGCAGAAGAAGAAACTGGTGACGGGCGCCACCGTGCAGGTGAAAGGCGACGACGTGGCCAAGCTGAATACCACCAGCGCCTTGGGTGCCTTGCAGAGCCAGACGCCGGGTGTGAACATTACGGCATCCAGCGGTATGCCGGGCGAGGGCTTCAAGGTGAACATCCGTGGCTTGGGCACTATAGGCGACTCTGAGCCGTTGTATGTGATAGACGGTGTGGCAGGCGGCGACATCAATACGCTGAACCCTGCCGACATTGAGAGCATCGACGTGCTGAAGGATGCCGCCTCGGCTGCCATCTATGGTTCGCGTGCAGCCAACGGCGTTATCCTGGTGACCACCAAGCAAGGCAAGGAAGGCAAGATGCAAGTGACGTATGACGGCTACGTGGGCTGGCAGAATGTGTACAAGATGCCTTCGCTGCTTACGGCGCAGCAAAGCATGAACTTGATAGATGAAAAGGCTTTTAACGACGGTACGCCTGTTCCCAATTGGGAGGAACGGCTGGGCAGCCGTGTGTGGGGCATGATACAGGACGGTTGGCAAGGTTCCAACTGGCTGGAGGCCATGCGCGAGAAGAACGCCCTGACGCAAAACCACGCCGTGAACCTGGCCGGTGGCAATGAGATGTCCAAGTTCTCGGCAGGCTTTTCTTACACTTCTCAGGATGGTATCTTGGGCAAACCTGTGACACCGGAATACACGCGCTACACGGCACGCTTGAATTCCAGCCACGTCATTCTGAAAGGAAAAGACCGGGACATCATCAAGGTGGGCGAGAATTTGAGCTTCTACTATAGCGACCGGAGTGGCATTGCTGCACAGGGGTATACGTATAACGACGTAACCAATGCCATCAGCACAGTTCCTTTCCTACCCATGTACAATGCCGATGGTGGGCTGTACTCGCAAGCCGACAAGGAGGCCGACGGCTGGGTGTATAACGCAGAGATAGCCAACCCCTTGCTGCAGATGATTAATGACCACGGCAATAACTTGAGCCGCAACTACGGACTGAATGCCACGGCTTACCTGGAAGTAGAGCCTATCAAGAACTTGAAGTACCGGGGTGCCTTCAGCTACCGCATGGAAAACAGCAGCTACCGCAGTCTGACAGTGCCCTACCGGGCAAGTATCAACGTGGGCAGCGACTCGTACATTGTGCATCAGGATGCTTCGCTGGGGCATGAAATATCGTGGGAGAACACCATCTCGTACGTCATGCCCAAGATTAACGCCCATGGGCTGGACTTCTTGCTGGGACAGTCGTTTGAAAAGACGGCTATCGGTGAAGAACTGAGTGCACAAAATTCCGTGCTCGATGGCTCGCAGCTGCCTATTTTGAACGGGGATTTTGACTACGCCTGGCTGGATAATGCCAGCAACGTGTTGGCCAGTACCTTATTGGAGGGTAGCCCGTGGCCGGAGTGGGCATTGGCTTCTTTCTTCGGGCGCATCAACTACAACTATGCGGAGAAGTATATGGCTACCTTCATTCTTCGTGCCGATGGTTCGAGCAATTTTGCACGGGGACATCGCTGGGGCTATTTCCCCTCGGCTTCTGTGGGCTGGGTTGTGACCGGTGAGAAGTTTATGGAGAATACGCGCAACTGGCTCGACTTCCTGAAGATTCGTGCCAGCTGGGGACGGAACGGTAACCAGTCTATCGACAACTTCCAGTACATCTCCCCGGTGGCCTTTGACCAGAGCCATGTGTACAACTTTGGGCAGACCATCGTAAACACTACGGGCGAGAAGAATCCGGGTGCCTATGTGACCACCTTGGCCAATGAAGACGTGACGTGGGAGACTTCCGAGCAGTTTGACTTTGGTATCGACGCGCGCTTCTTCAACAGCCGCTTGGGCTTGGCTTTCGACTACTACATCAAGAACACCAAGGACTGGCTGGTGCAGGCACCTATCCTCGACACGGCAGGTACGAATGCCCCCTACATTAATGGTGGCGACGTGCGTAACCAAGGTTTTGAAATTGCCTTGAACTGGAATGACCAGGTGGGGAAAGACTTTCGCTACGGCATAAACCTGAACTTGTCTTACAACAAGAATGAGGTGACTCGCATTGCCAACCAAGAGGGCATTATCCATGGCGATGTCAATGCTTTGGGCATGGGGCGTCCGTTGAATGAGTTCTATCGTGCACAAGTGGGTTACCCCATCGGTTACTTCTATGGCTACGAGACGGCTGGCGTGTTCCAAAACCAGGCAGAGATTGAAGCCTGGCGTGCTGCAGGGAACGGTTTTGCGCAGAGCAACCCGCAACCGGGCGACTTGAAGTATGTGGACCGCAATCATGATGGCGCCATCAATGAGGAGGACAAAACAATGATTGGCGACCCGAATCCCGATTATCGTTTGGGCTTCAGCTTCAACATGTCCTACAAAGGCTTCGACTTGGCTGTAACCACGCAAGGCGCTTTCGGACAGCAGCTGTTTTATGGTTATCGCGACTATACTACGGACGCATTGGACCATTGGCGTGGCGAGGGGACTTCCGACCGTTTTCCCCGCAGGGCGACGAATGCTACGCTTACCGGTACTGTCAGTGATATTGACATAGAGAACGGCAGTTACCTGAAGATTCAGAACGTGACGTTGGGCTACGACTTCAAGAAGCTGTTCCCGCGGATGCCTTTGCAGCAGGCACGAATCTATGTGTCGGCACAGAATCTCTTTACGTTTACCAAGTATCCGGGTATGGATCCCGAGGTAGGATACGGTGGTGGAGATTATACTACGAACAGCAGTAATGCTTGGGTCTCGGGCATCGACATAGGCTCTTATCCGGCTGCCCGCACCTTCCTGGTGGGTGTTAATCTTAAATATTAATCTGATTACTTAGACTACGAATATGAAAATGAAAAAATACATATACATGGCAGCTGCGGTGGCTACATTGGCTTTGGGTGGCTGCGAGGACATGCTGAACACGGAAAACTACACGCAGTCCAACACGGCCAACTATCCGGCTACTTTTGAAGATGCGGAGAAGCTGTTGACCAGTGTTTATGCTAACTTGAACCACATGTCGTGGAAGCCGGAGTCTTCTTTCTACATGACTGCTGAACTTGCAGGTGATGACTGTTATGGTGGAGGTTCTGGCTTAGGCTCTAACCAAGCGACGGATCACGTTATGCTGTTTAGCGATACCGATTTTGACTTTGTCTGGCAGATGCATTATAAGGGCATTTTTAACGCTAACACGACTATTGAAGGATTATTGGGCATGCAGGATAGGGTAGAAGATACCGAACGCTTTAACCAAATGCTGGGCGAGGCTTACTTTATGAGGGCTTATTACTATTACCAGCTGGCGGTGTTGTTCGGACCGGTGCCTTTGATTACATCTACCACGCAGGAGGTGAACCAGCCCAGGGCTGAGGCCGGTGTGCTGTACGGGCAGATAGCTTCGGACTTGAAGAACGGCATAGAACTGATGAGTAGCAAACGCTATGATGCCTATGTGGAGGCCGGGCATGCCACGAAATGGGCTGCCGAGGCGCTGATGGCACGCGTGTTCTTATTCTACACAGGCTTCTATCAGCAAGAGTCCATGCCGCTGGCAGACGGGGGCGCTGTGACGAAGACTGAGGTAACGGCTTGGCTGGAAGACTGCATCAACAACTCCGGGCACGACTTGGTGGGCGACTTCCGCAACTTGTGGGCTTACACCAACGAGTACACGGTGGACGACTATGACTATACGAAAGGCGTGACTGGTGTAGACGGGCAACCGCTGCTTTGGGCAGGCAATGGCAACAAGGAAGAAGTGTTTGCCGTCAAGTATTGCAACTTTAGCGGCTATACATACGAAAACCAGCAAGGGTATAGTAATTTTTATGTTCCCTATTTCGGCTTCTACAATGTATCGCTTGATGAGAATACATTTCCTTTCGGCATGGGCAATGGCTGGGGAACCGTAGCTCCTAACCTTTGGGAAGAATGGGAGACAAGCGAACCCAACGATTTGCGCCGTTCAGCTTCCATATTGCGCATGGAGGATGAATATGACATGTCGATATGGCCTACCGGAGACATGACCGGACAATGGGAAGATACAGGCTTGCGTAATAAGAAAATGATGCCCGTGCTGGCATACGAGGCTTTTGAGCGCCAAGGTACGTGGGCAAACAGCATTTTCTGGGCAGCTGACCCTAACTTTGACGTAGCCAACAACTATGGTATTACCAACTGGGGCGCACACTTCCAAGACTTGATTATCATCCGCTTTGCCGATGTGCTGTTGATGCACAGTGAGTTGACGGGCGATGCTACGGGCATGAACCGTGTGCGTCAGCGTGCCGGGTTGCCTGCCGTGGGCTATAGCCTGGAAGCTTTGCAACGTGAGCGTCGCCATGAGTTGTGCTTTGAGGGCGTGCGTTGGATGGATATCCGCCGCTGGCACATTGCCCCGGAAGCGTTGTCGGCACAAAACGGCGCAGCGATGAACAATGTAGGCCGGGATGTAGTAATGCGTGACGGACGTTACGCTGCACGTTATGAGGCTACTGACGGATTCTTCCCCATTCCGTTGGCACAAATACAGCTGTCAAACGGCGTGCTTGTGCAAAACAAGGGTTGGGACGGTACGGATGCCCGCTATGCTAATTGGGATTTTGAATAACTATATAACTCAGAAGAAACATGAAATTCATACAATACATGACTTTGGGTGCATTGGCCCTGCTGGGTGCTTGTAGCCCGATAGAAGACGATGATACGCACGGCTTGGCGGATATTGCCGCCGACCAGTTGGCGATTACGGCTACTCCCGTGGTGGAGAATGGTGTGAACAGCAATAAAATTGTAGTGGAAAACCGCTCGGCTGTGCTGTCGGAGTGGACATTGGAGCAACTGGCTTCGACGGCAGAGGTGTCTACCAGCGCTTATGATACCTTGATAGCCTCCAAAGTGGGGAGCAATGAGGTGAAATTCCGTGGTTTCAACCCCTCTACGGGCAACTATGTGGAGCGCACGTTGCAAGTGCAGGTAGATGCCATTACACAAGTGCCGGCAACATTGGCCACCCGCCTGTGCATCGGGCAAGAAGGAGGAGCCACGGGCTTTGGCACCGAACTGGACTTAAACAAGATAGAAGTGATTGTGGAAAAGGATGCCAACGGGCTGAACGGCAACCGGGTAACATTGCGCAATCCCAACCCCGTGCTGACAGAGTGGAAGTTTGCAGGGGAGACGTCGGATAAGAACGTGGCTACGCTTTACGTGTTCAACTTGGGCGAGATGCCGCTTTCTGCCACCTTCACGAAAGCCGACGGCTCGGTGGTGGAGCATACGTTTGAACCGATAGAAGTGCAGACTTATACCTATAAGCCCGACTTCTTGGTGAACCTTACCGGCGAATCGGGCGAGCGCACCTGGACGTGGGTGGCTCCTCCGGTGCCCATGTACGGCTTGGGTGGTTATGGCAGCGACACTACTCCCTCGTGGTTTGCCTTCGACTCGGCTACGCTGGGCATGCTGGCCGGAGCACTTGGCCGGGGCGAAGAACTGACGGGTACGATGACTTTCAAGATTACAGGCGAGCTGGAGTTGAGTAGCGGCCGCAAGGGCACTTGGTCGTTCAATCTTGAGGAAGGCGTGGATGGCTGGTCCATCGGCAAGCTCTACACGCAAGGAGTATCTGTGCTGTATGGCTACACATTCAGTGCCGTGTCTTATGCTCCCGGGGCTGAGGCTTTTGCTTACGATATTGTAGTGAGCAAAGATGGAAGTCTTACGCTGGCCGTACAAGACCCCGAGAATACCGGTGCCGCTACTTTCTGGAGTTTTCAGGCGGTAGATTAAGTTAGTTTGAAAAGGATGAAGATTGAATATGGTTTAGGGTTTGAAGGATAACAAAGAGGCTCTTGGGCTGGCATGTGTCACCCAAGAGCCTTTCGTGTCTGTTGGCTTCGCGCTACTTTGCTCTTGTCTATCTTTTGCAAAGGTAAGTCCTTTTCCGTATCTTTGTCCTTGCCAACTAATACCTTTATTAAACAGACGAGCTTATGAATACCTTTCTATTGACTTTGGCAGCCTTGGCTGCCGCCTGGACAACGGAGACCAACGAACTGGTGGTGCGCACCGACAAGCCGGGTGCTGAAATTCCCTCCACCATGTACGGGCTTTTCTTTGAAGACATCAACTATGCGGCCGACGGCGGGCTGTATGCCGAGATGGTGAAGAACCGCTCTTTCGAATTCCCCCAACGGCTGATGGGTTGGAGCGCCTTCGGCAACGTGTCGGTGCGCGACGACGGACCGTTTGAACGCAACCCGCATTACGTCCGCTTGGAGCATCCCGGGCATAAGGAGAAGCGCACGGGCTTGGAGAATGAAGGCTATTTCGGCGTGGCTTTCCGCCAAGGCGAAAGCTATCGCTTTTCCGTGTGGGCACGTGTCCCCACCGGACAGTCGGCTAAGCTGAAGGTGGAACTGATAGACCCCGACACCATGAACGAGGAGCAAGCCGTAGCCACGCAGACCATCGACATCAAGGGCACCGGCTGGCAGAAGTACACCGCTTTGCTGACTCCCGCACAGACGGAGGCAAAAGGACGTTTGCGCATCTTCCTCGATTCGCCCGAGGGGGTAGACTTGGAGCATGTGTCGCTTTTCCCCGTAGACACGTGGATGGGGCATGAGAATGGACTTCGCAAAGACTTGGCACAGAAACTTGCCGACTTGAAGCCCGGCGTGCTTCGTTTTCCCGGCGGGTGCATTGTGGAAGGCACAGACTTGGAGACGCGCTATCGGTGGAAGAACACTATCGGTCCGGTGGAAAACCGCCCGCTGAACGAGAATCGCTGGCAGCACTCCTTTACGTATCGTTTCTTTCCCGATTATTATCAGAGCTGCGGATTGGGCTTCTACGAGTTCTTTCAGTTTGCGGAGGAGATAGGTGCCGAGCCTCTGCCCATCTTGAGCGTAGGTCTGGCTTGCCAGTTCCAAAACAATAGTCCCGAGGCACATGTCCCGGTGGACAGTCTGCAACCTTATATCCAAGATGCGCTCGACTTGATAGAGTTTGCCAATGGCGATGCATCCACCCCGTGGGGCAAGGTACGGGCAGAAATGGGACATCCGGAGCCTTTCGGCATGAAGTACATCGGCATAGGCAACGAACAGTGGGGGCCGGAGTATGTAGAGCGCTTGTGCCCCTTTGTCAAAGCCTTGCGCCGGGCACACCCCGAGATTCAGATTGTGGGCTCGGCAGGCCCTTCACCAGACTGGATGAAGGAGGAATTCGACTACTTGTGGAAGGAAATGAAGCACTTGGAAGTAGACTTGGTGGACGAGCACTATTACAGCCCGGAGGCTTGGCTGCTCTCCCAAGCGGCGCGCTATGATGCATACGACCGCAAGGGGCCGAAAGTCTTTGCCGGCGAATACGCTTGCCATGCGGTGGGCAAAAAGTGGAACCACTTCAACGCCTCCTTGGTGGAGGCTGCCTTCATGACCGGGTTGGAGCGGAATGCCGACGTGGTGCACATGGCTACCTACGCCCCCTTGCTGGCACACGTGGAGGGCTGGCAATGGCGTCCCGACTTGATATGGTTTGACAACTTGCACTCCTTTGCCTCGGCCAGCTACTACGTGCAGCAGCTCTACAGCTTGTACAGAGGCACCCATGTGTTGCCCTTGACGATGGACGGGAAGGCTGTGACGGGTGCCGAGGGACAAAACGGACTGTATGCCAGCGCAGTGTGTGACGCGGACAAGTACATCGTGAAGGTAGCCAATACGAGCGACACGCCGCAACGCTTAGCCATAGCTTTCGATGGGCTGAAGAGGTACGAAGTCTTGACAGAAGGACGCGTGCTCATGCTTTCGTCCGACAATCCCGATGCCGACAATTCGTTGGAAAACCCGGAACGCATTGTGCCGGTAGAACAGCCTTTGCACGTGGAAGGGCATCGGATAGAGGCAGAATTGCCTGCCAAGAGTTTTGCAGTGTATATATTGAAAAAGCATTTAATGAAGTAACAGATGAAACCAATAACATTTTTGATGAGTGCGATGGTAAGCGCATTGTGCTGTACATCGTGTAATGCTCCCGTGAAGTACCAATGGGAAGCCAAGGAACAGCCTTTGTCCAATGCAGAGATAGAGCAGAAAGTCAATGCGTTGTATAAAAAAATGAGCCAGCCTGAGCGCATAGCCCAGCTTCACGGCATGTATGTGACCGAGTTGTTCGACGAGGCAGGACGCTTGGATACTGCCAAGTGCAAGGCAATGATTCCCAACGGAGTGGGGCACTTTTCACAATACGGGAGCACGCAAGAAATCTCTCCCGACAGCTTGCGGAACCAAGTGGCGCAAGTGCAAGCTTGGCTGATGGAGCATACGCCCAACGGCATTCCGGCCTTGTTTCACGAAGAAGTCATTTCGGGCGTCGCGACGCTTGGGGCAACCGTCTACCCGCAACAGATAGGCTTGGCTTGCTCGTTCAATCCCGAACTGGCCATGGAAAAGACCCGGCAGACGGCCCGCGACATGCGCAAGATAGGTGGCATGTTAGCCTTGTCGCCCATGGTAGACGTGGTGCGCAACCCATATTTCAACCGTTTGGAAGAATCTTATGGAGAAGACGCTTACCTATCTGCTGCAATGGGCACGGCGTTTGTGAAAGGCTTGCAAGATGGCGGGTTGGAGCAAGGCATAGCCGCGTGCAGCAAGCACTTCTTGGGATATGGTGGCGGAGCGGAATCCCCCGAAAAAGAGTTGATGGAAGAAATCTTGCTGCCCCACGAAGCGATGATACGCATTGCCGGGAGCAAGGTGGTGATGACCGGCTATCACCTTTTCCACGGCATAAAGGCGGTGGCGAATGCCGAACTGCAGCAAGGCATCTTGCGCGACTATCTTGGATTTGACGGCGTGATGGTGAGCGATTATGGTTCTGTAGGCCAAATAGACACGGAGAAAGACGCTTTGCACAAGGCGGCGGCAGCTATCAATGCGGGCAATGACGTGGAGTTTCAGAGTGGTGTCAACTATTCGCATTTGCAAGAAGCCATAGACACAAGACTGGTCAGCCAAGACACCTTCGAGAAGGCCGTGAAGCGTGTGCTTACGCTGAAAGCCCGCCTTGGCTTGTTGGACGAGAAACCGATGCTGTACCAAGAGGGACATATAGTTCTCGATACACCCGAGGAGCGGGAGACGGCCTACCAACTGGCTGCCCAGTCAGTGGTGCTGCTCAAGAACGGCGGCATCTTGCCTCTGTCCTCACCCCGGAAGATTCTCCTTACCGGGCCTAATGCCAACACTATGTGGGCCATGTTGGGCGACTACACTTATCAAGGCATGTCGATGTTTTGGCATCGCCGCAATCCCAGTGACCAATGCCCTAAGATAGTATCCTTGAAGGAGGGCATGGAGAGCAAGCTACCCCAAGGCTCCACCTTGACCTATACCCGTGGATGTGACTGGACGGAGAAGACCGAGACCACCATTGCCGACGGAGGCGACGAGCGTGCCATGATATTGCGCTACTTCATGAACCGGCGCATTGAGACAGGCGAGGAGGCCGATGTGGAGAAAGCCCTTGCGCTGACCTCGGAGAGCGACGTGATTGTGGCAGCCGTAGGCGAGAACACCTTGCTTTGCGGGGAAAACCGCGACCGGGGCAGCTTGAAGCTTCCGGGCAAGCAGGAAGAGTTTGTAAAGCAGCTGATAGCCACCGGCAAGCCTGTAGTGCTGATAGTCTTCGGCGGGCGGGCGCAAGTCATTGCGGAGTTGGCAGACCAATGTGCGGCTGTAATACAAGCCTGGTATCCGGGTGAGGAAGGCGGCAATGCCTTGGCCGACATCCTTTATGGCAACATCAGCCCTTCCGGCAAGTTGAGCGTCAGCTATCCCAATGTGGAGTTGAACGAAAACATCTGCTACAATTATTCTTGCGAGCTCGACCGGCGGATAGCCTATCCCTTTGGCTTCGGGTTGAGCTACAATGAATACAGCTATAGCAACTTGGTTGTCAACAAGGCGGTGGCTACCTCTGATGCGGCTGTCCGGGTGTCGTTCGATGTCGCCAACTTAGGCAAGTATGCCTCCGAGGAGATTGTACAGCTCTATGTATCGCCCGCCTCTGAGGCACAGCCGCTGAAGCCCATCCGTTTGCAAGGATTCGGGCGCGTGCATCTGGAACCGGGGCAGACGGCTACTGTCGAGTTCTTGATGTCCCCCCAGCAATTCGGTCACTACGACGGAGGCAAATGGACGGTAGACAGCGGCGACTATCAGATTAAGATAGGCGCATCGTCGGCCGACATCCGCTTGACGGATACCGTTACACTGACGGGCGAAGCCTACACGCTCCCCTTGCGCACGGTTTATTTCTCGGAGATGCAGCCCTTGCGTGCAGAGTGATGCTTTGCAGATAGATGCAAAGCCGCACAAGCGCTTCTTGAAGCCCCTTGTGCGGCTTTGTCGCATTCTCTTCTCAACCCTTCTCCAAGAAGCTGTTGAGGGTATATCGCCGTGCCCGGAGCAACACTCGTGCCGGCAGCCGTTTCCCCATAGCCGGCTTGCTGCGTGTCTCCGTCAAGATGCAAGAGGCACCATAGGCTCTCGTCTGTGAGCATAGGCGCTTCCTCCTTTCGCCCCCATCGTCCAATAAATGTTAATATCCGCACAGAAAGCAAAGAAATTCCCGCAAACGCTTTGAAATATAAAAAAACTTGTTGTATGCTTGTACTGTATTAATAGTACAATGTATTTATAAAACTATATTTGTTGATATGATTAACTTCGCATTAGATTATTCAAGCGGCATGCCGATATACCGGCAGATTATCGACCAGATTCGTTTCGGCATTGCATCGGGGCAATTGAAGCTTGGCGAGCAGCTCCCCACCGTCAGGGCACTGGCTGTGGAGCTGAAGGTGAACCTGAACACCGTGTCGAAGGCATACAAGGAGTTGGAGATAAAGAACATCTTGGAGACGCAGCAAGGCACGGGGACTTTCATTTGCCGCACGGAGCATGTGGTGGACGATGGCGAACGGGCGGGCAAGCTTCGGGAGATTTGCACCCAATTCTCTGCCGCAGCCCTCAGCTACGGTTTCAGCATCGACGAAGTGGTGCGCGAATTGAAACAGATAGAAACCTCTAAAAAATAATGCTTATGAATGTACCTGTAATGACAAAGGGATGGTTCAATCCCATCTCGGTGGCTGTGTTGCTGATACTTGTGGTGGTATCGGTTGCGTTGCGCGCCTTGGGCGTGATCAACGACTATGTGTTTGTTTTCCTCTTGCTGGTTTCCGTGTTTGTGGCTGCCTCTATCCGTATTGCCGACCAATGGGAGCGGGCGGTAGTGCTGCGCATGGGTAAGTTTTGCGGGCTGAAGGGGCCGGGGCCTTTCATGATTGTGCCGATTATCGACAGTGTGTCTACGTACATTGACCAGCGTGTGCGGGTCAGTGCCTTCAAGGCCGAGCAGACGTTGACGAAAGATACCGTCCCCATCAATGTGGATGCCGTGGTTTATTGGACGGTGTGGGATGTGGAAAAGGCGGCCTTGGAGGTACAGGAGTACCAGACGGCCATCGAGCACATTGCACAGACGGGCTTGCGGGACACCATGGGCAAGCATGAACTGTCCGACCTGTTGCAGGAACGCGATAAGATAGCCGAAGACCTCCAGCAGGTACTCGACCGCAATACCAATCCCTGGGGCATCACCTGCCAGACGGTGGGCATCAAGGATATTGCCATACCGCAGGCCTTGGCCGAAGCCATGAGCAAGGAGGCGCAGGCCGAGCGCGAGCGTCGTGCCCGTGTCATACTGGGTACGGCTGAGACGGAAATCGCCGAGAAGTTTGCCCAGGCCAGCCGTCAGTACACCGACAACCCTGTGGCCCTGCACCTGCGTGGCATGAACATGCTGTTCGAAGGATTGAAGGAGAAGGGGTCTATGGTGATTGTGCCCAGTTCTGCGTTGGAGACTATGAACCTGGGTGCCATGAGTGGACTGGTGTCGCTTGCCAAAGGGAGTGAACAATAGTACTTCGCCTTTTCGGAATCCGTGCCCGTTCTTTGCTTGCTCTTATGTCGGCAAGCAAAGAGCGGGCACGGAATAATGTCAGCCCTCCATGTTCTGTATTTCCACCTCTTTTACTTTGCGGAACAGGTCGGAGGCAAAGATGAAGTTGTTCAGCCGCTCGTTGGTCGAGGTGTAGATGTCGTCTTTGCTGCCTTCCCACTCCTTGCAGCCTTCGTAGATGAAGATAATGTTTTCTCCTATACCCATCACCGAGTTCATGTCGTGGGTGTTGATGAGGGTGGTAATGCCATATTCGCGGGTGATGTCTTGTATCAGGTCGTCGATGATAAGGGAAGTCTTAGGATCGAGCCCGGAGTTTGGTTCATCGCAAAACAAGTATTGTGGGTTCAGGGCAATGGCGCGTGCTATGGCCACACGCTTCTGCATTCCGCCGCTTATCTCGCCGGGATACTTGTCGCGTGCCTCGACCAGGTTTACGCGCTCCAGGCAGAACATGGCACGGCGTGTGCGGTCGCGCAAGGTGTCATTGGAGAACATATTGAGGGGAAACATCACGTTTTCCAGCACGGTCATCGAGTCGAAGAGAGCGGCGCTTTGGAATATCATGCCCATCTCGCGGCGCAAAGCCTTCTTCTGCTCCTTGCTCATGGTGAGGAAGTCGCGGTTGTCGTACAGCAGTTCTCCCTTGTCGGGTGTCAGCAAGCCCACGATGCATTTCATCAGCACGGTTTTCCCCGAGCCGCTTTGCCCGATAATCAGGTTGGTCTTCCCCTTCTCGAAGGTGGCGCTGATGTTTTTCAGTACCTCTTTCCCTTCAAACGATTTGCAAATGTCTTTCAGCTCTATCATGACATCGTTGTTTTATCCCATTAGTAATTGCGTCAGTACCAGGTCGGAGAACAGGATGAGCACGCTGCTCATTACCACCGAGTCGGTCGACGCCTTGCCTACCTCTATAGAGCCGCCCTCTACGGTATAGCCGAAGAAAGCCGATACACTGGCTATGATGAAGGCGAAGAACAGCGACTTGATGATGCCGCACCAGATGTACCACTCCACAAACATGTATTGCAACCCGTACTCCAGGTCGACGGCATTCATCACCCCACCAAACCAGCAGGTGCAGAAAGCCCCTATGATTCCGGCAAAGATACTGAAAGTCACCATCAGCGGGATGGTAGTAATCATGGCGGCTATTTTGGGCAGTATCAGGTAGTTTGCAGAGTTTACTCCCATGATTTCGAGCGCGTCGATCTGTTGGGTGACCCTCATGGTACCCAGTTCGGAGGCAATGTTCGAGCCTACTTTGCCCGCCAGTATGAGGCACATGATAGACGAGGAGAACTCCAATAGCATGATTTCGCGCGTGACGTAGCCTACTGTCCAGCGCGGCATCCACGGGCTTTCAATGTTCAGCTTGATTTGTATGGTAATGACGGCGCCTATGAAGAATGAAATCAGCAATACGATGCCGATGGAGTTGACGCCCAGTTTCTGCATCTCTGCAATGTATTGGCGGAAGAACATGTTCATGCGCTCCGGGCGGGTAAACACGCGTCCCATCAGCATGAAGTATCTTCCTACCGTTCTAAGTGCTTTTATCATAACGCGAAGTATTTGCGTGCAAATGTACGGCTTTTCGGCTTATTTTTGTTACATTTGCGGCGGTTTTACCACAATTAGAGTAGTTTTGCACAGATATTCTTGTCCCGCAAGGCGGCCGTCCGGTTCCCCTTGCAATGAAAAGTAGCGTATGGAAGAAGACAACAGAATGGTGCTCCGCACGGAAGACCTCGTAAAAAAGTATGGCAAGCGTACCGTTGTAAGCCATGTTTCCATCGATGTGAAGCAGGGCGAAATCGTAGGCCTGCTGGGTCCTAATGGCGCCGGCAAGACCACCTCGTTCTACATGACCGTGGGTCTCATTACCCCTAACGAGGGGCGCATTTTCCTCAACGACCTCGACATCACCAATTATCCCGTCTACAAGCGCGCCCAGGCAGGCATCGGCTACCTGGCGCAGGAAGCCTCCGTGTTCCGCCAAATGTCGGTGGAAGACAACATCATGTCCGTGCTCGAAATGACCGGCAAGCCTTTGGAATACCGTAAGGAGAAGCTCGAAAGCCTGCTCTCTGAGTTCCGCATCCAGAAGGTACGCAAGAACAAAGGCAACCAGCTCTCGGGTGGCGAGCGCCGGCGTACGGAGATTGCCCGCTGCCTGGCCATCGACCCCAAGTTCATCATGCTCGACGAGCCTTTTGCCGGTGTCGACCCCATAGCCGTGGAAGACATCCAGCAGATTGTGTGGCGACTGAAAGATAAGAACATCGGCATCCTCATTACCGACCACAATGTGCAAGAAACGCTCAGCATTACCGACCGTGCTTATCTGCTGTTCGAGGGCAAAATACTTTTCCAAGGCACGCCCGAAGAGTTGGCCGAAAACAAGATTGTACGCGAGAAGTATCTGAGTAACAGCTTCGTGTTGCGGCGCAAAGACTTCATGAAATAATTCCTTTTCATTTTTTTCGACTGATAGCAACAGTCCTCGGTGCTTTTTCCCAAAAACACCGGGGGCTGTCTTTTCCCGACCGTATCCAGCATTATTTCTTCGCCATCAGCCAGTGCACCTTGAGCCACTCGCGCACGGGCAGGTCGTACAGCTTGAGGCAGCCCCAGGCCAACAGGATGGAAAGGATAAACACGCCGGCAGTCACCATGACGTGGGCGTAGAGCGGTGCGTCGGGGTGTGCCCATACCCAAGTCATCTGCATGTACATCAACGGGTAGTGGGTGATGTAGAGAGGATAGGACAGCTCGCCGAGGAAGGTGCATACCTTGGCGCTCTTAGGGTCGGTAAGCCGGCTGCCTGCGCCCATTGTTACGATAAGCGGGAAAAGCAGCAGGATGCAGACAGCGTTGTACACTCCGTTCAGCACATTGCCCTCACCGCCCACGCAGGGCACAGCCAGCAATATAGCCAGCAGCAGCGAGCACCACCAGAACCCTCCGCGCACCGTGATGAACCGCCCTATGCGTGAGATGAGCAGTCCGCAAAGGAAGGGGTAGAACAGGCGGGTCAGCCCCACATACACTTGTTCGGCAGTAAGGCTCCAGCCGCCTATCACGGTGTACATCTGTGCATTGCGCCCCTCCGTCAGCAGGCCGAACACATTGAGGTTGAGGCAGAGGTCGAGCGTGCAGAATGCCGCAAAGGCCACAAACAGTACCAGCAACACCCGCGGCAGGCGGCGGAACAGCAAAGCGTAGAGGATGTTGCCCACATACTCCCACGTCAGCGACCAGTTGGGGCCGTTGAAAGAGTTCATCTCGCCCCAGCCGCGTATGTCCAGACCTCTGCCGCAGGGTATCATGAGGCAGCCCATCACGAAGGCCAGCAACACCTTCCAGCCCGGCACGTTGCCGATGAGTGGAAAGCCGTCGCCCTGCGCGAAGAAGTAGAAACACGCGCCAAGCACCGTGCCCATCACGACCATGGGGTGAAGGCGCACCAACCGGCGCTTGAAGAAGCCCCAGGTGGACATGCGGTTTCAACGGTCGTCGTACGCGTAGCCTATGACGAACCCTGACAGCACGAAGAAAAAGTCTACGGCCAGGTAGCCGTGGTTAATCACTTGGTAGGCTGGCCCGGCAGAATACGTTTCCAGCAGGTGGAACAGCACTACGATAACGGATGCGACGCCGCGCAATCCGTCCAGAATCTCATAACGTGGCTTGGAAGCCAGATACACATTGTTTGTCATAACAGATTATTTAATGTTTGTTTTTATCGTCCTCCCGACAGCACCTTCAGCACCCTTGGCGCAAGCTTCTCCAGCAACAGGTAGAGCAGCGCGCCTGCCCCGGCGATGAAGCACATCGCAAAGGCATAGCCCGCCACTGCCCCGGCAATGCTTGCTGTGGGAAACAGCAGGTGTCTTACGCTCCCGCCCAGGCTCAGCAGGCTGCCATACCCCACCGGCACCATGTGCACGGCAAACACAAAGAAGCTGCTTTTCACCAGCAATGGATGCACGCACACCCATTTCCGCTCTATCAAGGCCGAGGCAAAGAGTATGAGCACGAAGATGCCCGCGATGTAGAATGCCTGATGCAACTGCTGCGCATACTTCTCCTCATAGCAGGCTGTGGAGAAAGCCAGCAGCACAAGGCTGGCCGACAGCAGCAGGCCGCGGCGTCTGCGCACAAACTGCACAACGTCTATGCCCCTCAGCCGGAAGAAAGCCCCGAGGCTGAAAAACAGCAGGGCATTGGTGCTGGACCCCGGGAAGGTGGCTCCCACACCGCACACATACAGCACCGCCACGAGCGGCAGGTAGAGGCTCGCGCCGCGCAAGAGGGCATAGTAGATGGCGGGAGACAGCAGCGCCATCACCATGAGGTCGCGCACAAACCAAAGGGGCACGTCGGCCGGATAGTACAACTGCATGTCCAGGCCGAAGATGTTCGTCATGCCCACGCAGGCCGTAGTGCTGTTCCAAAACTCGCCGATGAAAGGCAAGGCCGACGGGTTGTCCCATGCCACCGTAAACGCCGGGTCGACAGCCTGCATCAGGTAGCCGTTGGCCGCACTTATCAGATTATATATCAGGTAAGGTAGCAGCAGCGTATATACGCGCCTTTTCATTTTCCCGCGCCACGTGTCCCACGTCCATTGGCCGGCCTCCGTGAAAAACAGAAAACCGGAAATGAAGAAAAACAGCGGCACAGACAGGTTGCAGACCACAAACAGGGCAGACACCCCGGTGGTGTAGGCAGCCTGCGCCATAGTGCCTTCGGCCAGGTGCCCCATGCCGAGGTAGTTGGGGCTGGCGTCGGGGTGCACATGCACCAGCAGCACCATCATGACCAGCACAAAGCGCAGCCAGGCTATGGTTTGTGATTGAAGCTCATTCATCATCGTAGATTTTGGGCGCGAAGTTAAAGCCTTTTAAAAATACAATATTGACTTATTTCCATCAATATTTGACTTATCTTTGCAATATGGACCTCTATATTTTTGATTATGTGAAACTGACGCCGGACAAACAGATAGCCCTGCACTCGCAGGAGTCGTGGGAGCTGTCGTATGTAGTGACCGGCAGCGGGGAGCGGGAAATAGGCGACACCACCGAAGCCTTTGCCGCGGGCGACCTCGTGCTCGTGCCTCCCGGCATACCCCATTGCTGGCATTTCGACCCCCGCAGCACCGATAAGGGCGGGCGCATAGAAAACATTACGGTAGCCTTCGAAGATGTCTTTCTGGATAAAGTGGTAAATGCCTTTCCCGCCCTGGCCAAGACGGTGGATGCCCTACGGCTGTACACCGATGCCACGGCCTTCGACAAGGCGCATGCCGAAGCCATTGCCTCCCTCCTGAAGCGGATGTGCAACGAAACGGAGTCCGAGCGGGCAGTATCCATGCTCTCCCTGCTTTGCACCCTGGCCGGGCAGGGGCATGCCATAGGGCACTACCGCAAGCCTGACCTCAACCGCCAGCGCCTCATGCAGGTGCGCGTCTACGTGTCGTGCAACTACGCCCGTCCCCTCAGCCTCGACGAAATATCGCGCCACGTAGGCATGAACCACTCGGCTTTTTGCACATTCTTCCGTAAGCACACCGGCCAAACCTTTGTAGACTACCTCAACGCCTACCGTGTGAACATAGCCCACCGCCTGCTTGTGTGGGAAGGCATCTCCGTGGCCGAGGCTTGCTTTGCCTGCGGCTTCAACGACGTGGCATACTTTTGCCGCACGTTCAAGCGCTACAAGGGCTTCCCTCCCTCGTGTGCCCGGAAGGAAAGTTCCAACCCTTCGCGCAGGCATCTATCCCGGCAAGATTCTTCGCCGCTTCAGTGACCTGCCTCCCCCGTACCCGGGGCGTATTTGCTCCGCTCCACCTCCGCTCTTGCTCCGCTTCTATAGGAGCGGAGGAGAAGCGGAGCAA
>CALUIF010000157.1 GCA_944320635.1 uncultured Bacteroides sp.
ACAGTAAAAGAAGGTTTGGCTAAAGACGAAGCAGAATCGTTGAAGAAAACATTGGAAGAAGCTGGAGCTGAAGTTGAACTTAAATAACATTGGCCTGTCAATCAGGTAATTCGGTTAGGAACCCTTAGTTAAAAGGGTTCTTAACCTTTTTGTGTATATATTTAAATTTTACTTCTACAAATCCATTATCAGATGTCTTCAACTACTGTAAATCAAAGAATTAATTTCGCTTCGACTAAAAATCCGTTACCTTATCCGGATTTCCTGGAAGTACAATTGAAGTCATTCAAAGACTTTTTACAACTGGACACTCCGCCCGAAAAACGTAAAAATGAGGGATTGTATAAAGTATTTGCTGAGAACTTCCCTATCGCCGATACAAGAAACAATTTTGTTCTTGAGTTTTTGGACTATTATATTGATCCGCCGCGCTATAGCATAGATGAATGTATAGAGCGGGGGCTCACTTATAGTGTTCCTTTGAAGGCTAAATTGAAGTTGTATTGCACTGATCCTGATCATGAAGATTTTGATACGGTTATCCAAGATGTTTTCTTGGGTCCTATTCCATACATGACGGATAAGGCTACGTTTGTGATTAATGGTGCAGAGCGCGTCGTTGTTTCCCAGTTACACCGTTCTCCAGGTGTGTTTTTCGGTCAAAGCGTACATGCCAACGGGACGAAATTGTATTCTGCACGTATCATTCCGTTCAAGGGTTCTTGGATAGAGTTTGCTACAGACATTAATAATGTGATGTATGCATACATTGACCGTAAGAAAAAGTTGCCGGTTACTACTTTGCTAAGGGCTATTGGTTTTGAGAACGATAGAGATATTCTTGAAATCTTTAATCTGGCAGAAGATGTAAAGGTGAATAAGACGAATCTCAAGAAAGTAATTGGGCGTAAGCTTGCGGCTCGTGTCTTGAAGACATGGATTGAGGACTTTGTAGATGAGGATACCGGCGAAGTTGTTTCCATTGAACGTAATGAGGTCGTTATTGACCGCGAAACGGTGCTTGAGCCGGAGCATATTGATATCATTTTGGAGTCGGGCGTGCAAAATATCTTGGTTCATAAGGAAGAACCGAATCAGTCTGACTATTCTATCATATACAATACCCTGCAGAAAGACCCGAGTAACTCGGAGAAAGAGGCCGTGCTTTATATCTATCGTCAGTTGCGGAATGCCGATCCTGCCGATGATGCCAGTGCACGCGAGGTTATCAATAACCTGTTCTTTTCAGAGAAAAGGTATGATTTGGGTGATGTAGGTCGTTATCGTATCAACAAGAAGTTGAATTTGACGACTGACATGGATGTGCGGGTATTGACTAAGGAAGATATTATTGAGATTATCAAGTATCTGATTGAGTTGATTAACTCGAAAGCGGATGTCGATGATATTGACCACTTGAGCAACCGTCGTGTGCGTACGGTAGGTGAGCAATTGTCCAATCAGTTTGCCATAGGCTTGGCTCGTATGTCGCGTACTATTCGCGAGCGTATGAATGTGCGTGACAATGAGGTGTTTACTCCGATTGATTTGATCAATGCCAAGACGATTTCTTCCGTAATTAATTCATTCTTCGGGACAAATGCCTTGTCGCAGTTTATGGACCAGACAAACCCGTTGGCTGAAATTACCCACAAACGTCGTATGTCGGCTTTGGGACCCGGCGGTTTGTCGCGTGAGCGTGCCGGCTTTGAAGTGCGCGACGTACACTATACTCACTATGGCCGTCTGTGCCCGATTGAAACACCAGAAGGCCCGAATATCGGTTTGATATCTTCGCTTTGTGTGTATGCCAAGATTAATGATTTGGGCTTTATTGAAACTCCTTACCGTAAAGTGGAGAATGGCAAGGTCGATCTCTCTGAAAACGGGCTTGTCTATTTAAGTGCTGAAGAAGAGGAGGGAAAGATTATAGCGCAAGGTAATGCTCCGTTGAATGATGACGGGACTTTTATTCGTGATAGGGTAAAGGCACGTCAGGATGCTGATTATCCGGTGGTTGCTCCTGATGAGGTGGAACTGATGGACGTGTCTCCACAGCAAATTGCTTCTATTGCGGCTTCGCTGATTCCATTTTTGGAGCACGATGATGCTAACCGTGCGTTGATGGGGTCGAACATGATGCGCCAGGCTGTGCCTTTGTTGAGGAGTGAGGCTCCTATTGTGGGTACGGGCATTGAACGCCAGTTGGCACGCGACTCACGTACTCAGATAACGGCTGAAGGTGAGGGTGTGGTTGATTTTGTGGATGCTACGACTATACGTATTTTGTATGACCGCACGGAAGATGAAGAATTTGTCAGCTTTGAGCCTGCATTGAAGGAGTATCGGATTTCGAAATGGCGTCGTACTAACCAGAATATGACGATAGACCTCCGACCGATATGTGAGAAGGGGCAACGTGTGACCAAGGGACAGATATTGACTGAAGGTTACTCTACAGAGAATGGTGAATTGGCATTGGGCAAGAACCTGCTGGTAGCTTACATGCCATGGAAGGGATATAACTATGAGGATGCTATCGTTCTGAATGAACGTGTGGTTCGTGAAGATATCCTGACTTCCGTGCACGTAGAGGAATTCTCACTGGAAGTACGTGAGACAAAACGTGGTATGGAAGAACTTACTTCAGACATCCCGAATGTCAGTGAGGAAGCTACCAAGGACTTGGATGACAATGGTATTGTTCGGGTAGGAGCTCGTATTGAGCCGGGGGACATCTTGATTGGTAAGATTACGCCGAAAGGCGAGTCTGACCCCTCTCCAGAGGAAAAACTTCTGCGTGCCATTTTCGGTGATAAGGCTGGAGATGTAAAAGATGCTTCGTTGAAGGCTTCTCCTTCTTTGAAAGGCGTTGTCATTGGCAAACGTTTGTTCTCAAGGGTAATCAAGACGCGTAGTTCCAAGTTGGCGGATAAGGCGCTTTTGCCGAAAATCGATGAAGAATTTGAGGAGAAAGCTGCCGCTTTGAAGAAAATCTTGATTGAAAAGTTGTTGAAACTGACAGATGATTTGACTTCGGAAGGTGTCAAAGATTATATGGGAGCCGATGTGATAGCCAAGGGGGCACGCTTCCATGCGTCTGATTTCAGTGATTTGGACTTTACCGCTATTCAGCTGAGTGGTTGGACCAAAGATGAGCGTATCAACGGTATGATACGGGCTTTGGTGATGAACTACATTAAGAAATATAAGGAGCTGGATGCCGAGTTGAAGCGTAAAAAGTTTGCCATTACGATTGGTGATGAGCTGCCGGCCGGCATTGTTCAGATTGCGAAAGTCTATATCGCCAAGAAGCGTAAGATCGGTGTGGGTGATAAGATGGCAGGACGTCACGGCAACAAAGGTATCGTGTCGCGCGTAGTGCGCCAGGAAGATATGCCTTTCTTGGCTGACGGTACTCCGGTAGACATCGTGTTGAACCCCTTGGGTGTGCCTTCGCGTATGAACATCGGTCAGATATTCGAAGCCGTTTTGGGTAGTGCAGGAAAGAAACTGGGCGTGAAATTTGCTACTCCTATTTTCGATGGTGCTACGTTGGACGACTTGAATAAATGGACAGATAAGGCCGGACTTCCCCGTTATGGCAAGACCACGTTGTATGATGGCGGTACGGGTGAAGCATTCGAGCAGCAAGCAACCGTGGGCGTTACATACATGTTGAAGTTGGGCCACATGGTTGAGGATAAGATGCATGCACGTTCCATAGGTCCGTACTCACTTATTACGCAACAACCTTTGGGTGGTAAGGCTCAGTTCGGTGGTCAACGTTTTGGAGAAATGGAGGTCTGGGCACTTGAAGCATTTGGCGCAGCCCACATTTTGCAAGAGATATTGACTATTAAGTCGGATGATGTAGTCGGCCGTTCCAAGGCTTATGAAGCCATTGTGAAGGGCGAGCCTATGCCTACGCCGGGCATTCCGGAATCGTTGAATGTGCTTCTGCATGAGTTGAGAGGCTTGTGCTTGAGTATCAACCTCGAGTAAGGATTAAGAGAACATAAAAGAGAGGACATTTTCAATTTATAATAATATCAAAATAAAGGTATGGCTTTTAGAAAAGACAACAAGATAAAGAGTAATTTCTCGAAAATCTCTATCGGTTTGGCTTCTCCTGAAGAAA
>CALUIF010000158.1 GCA_944320635.1 uncultured Bacteroides sp.
TTGGTGTATCCAGTTTGTTACAATACTAAAATCAAACATTTTTTTAGTGTTTAGTGAATTAGTGTTTAGCGGTCAATATCAGGGACAACGTAGTCCAATGTTCCGCCGATGGCTATCAGGTCGGCAATTTTCCCTCCCCGGCAGATGGTGTCTATCGTGCCTACCAATGGTAATCCGGTAGCCCGGTAGTGCAGGCGGTAAGGGGTCTTGTCGCCACGGCTTTCCAAGTATACGCCAAATTCTCCACGGCTGCCTTCCACGGCTGCGTAGTACGAGCCTTCGGGCACTTTGATGATGGGCTTCATCTTCTCTTGGAATGGGCCTTCGGGAATGTTGTCTATCAGTTGTTCGATGATGTGCAGGCTTTCTTCGATTTCCTCGATACGTACCCTGTAGCGGGCATAGCAGTCGCCTTCGGTGTGGACAATCTCTTTGAAGTCCACCTTGTCGTAGGCTGCATAGGGCATGCGTTTTCGCACGTCGCAAGCCCAACCGCTGGCACGTCCTGTGCCTCCGGTGGCACCGAATGAAATGGCATCTTCCCGACTCAACACGCCCACGCCTTTCAGACGTTGGTGGGCAATAATGTTGCCGCCGAAAATGTCTTGGTATTCCTGCAGGTTGTGGCGCATGTAGGGGATGAACTCCTTCACGCGGTGTATAAAGTTAGGATGAATATCGGCCTGTACGCCGCCAATAGTGTTATAGTTCAGAATAAGCCGCCCGCCGCAGGTCTCTTCAAAGATGTCGAGCACCTTTTCGCGGTCGCGGAATCCGTAGAGGAAAGCGGTCGTGGCACCCAAGTCCTGGCAAAGGCAGGAGAAGAACAGAATGTGCGAGTCGATGCGTTGCAACTCGTCCATGATGGTGCGGATGTATTGCACCCGTTCGCTCACCTCTACGCCCATGGCCTTTTCAATGCACATGCACAAGGCATGGCGGTTTTGCATGGCGCCGAGGTAGTCTAAGCGGTCGGTCAGTGCCAAAGTCTGCGGATAAGTCAGGCTCTCGTTCATCTTTTCGATACCCCGGTGTATGTAGCCGCAGTTTACATCTATCTTGCGGATGTTTTCTCCCTCCAATGATACGCGGAAACGGAGTACGCCATGTGTGGCAGGGTGTTGCGGGCCGATGTTGACCACATATTCTTCATCGCCGAACAGCACATTGGTTTTGGTTTTGGGTTTACCCTCTTCGTTCAGTTCCACTTCCTGGGTGGTATCTTCGGTCTCCTCGTTGGTCATACGCAGTGGGTTGTCTTTTGCCGGGTCATTATCCTTGCGTAAAGGGTAACCTATCCAGTCGTTGCGTAAGAACAGGCGTCGCATGTCGGGGTGCCCTATAAATTCAATGCCGAAGAAGTCGTACACTTCGCGTTCGGGCAGTTCGGCACCTTTCCAAATGTCGGTTACGGAAGGCAGTTCCGGCTGCTCACGATCCAACGTAGCGGTTTTTATCACTATTCTCTTGCCGCTGGCGGTCGATTCCAAGTGGTACACCACGCCGAGTCCGCGCATTGTCTCCTCTGTGTCGCTTTCAGCAGGAAGCCCCCAGTCCATACCTGTCAGGCTTTCCAAGAAGTCCATCTGTTCTTCTTGTCGCAAGCGCATCATTTCCGCATGCAGGTTTTGCGGTTTTATATGTATTTCTTTCTCCATAAGTCCGTTGGTGCTTATTTCTCTTCCTTTTCTTTCCGGTTGGTTCCCCCGAAGAATTTCTCCACTTTTATTTTCCGTTGCAATTGCATCATACCATATAAAAAGGCTTCAGGGCGTGGAGGGCATCCGGGCACGTAGACGTCTACAGGCAATATTTGGTCTACCCCTTGCACTACGTGATACGATTTTCTGAAGGGGCCTCCGCTCACGGCACATCCACCGATGGCCACAACATACTTGGGGTCGCCCATCTGATCGTACAGGCGTTTCAACACGGGTGCCATCTTGTTGGTGATGGTTCCGCTTACCAGGATGACGTCAGCCTGTCGGGGGCTGTTTCGCGTCACCTCAAAACCGAAGCGGGCTATATCGTAGCGGGCGGCGCATACGGCCATAAATTCGATGCCGCAACAACTGGTGGCAAAAGTCAGCGGCCAAAGTGAATTGCTGCGTCCCCAGTCTATCAGGTCGTCCAATGCACCGACTACGACGTTCACTCCGCCTGCATTCAGTTCTTGGACGAGTTTTTCCAGTGTCTCGTTATCCTGAAATTCTTCGTAAGGGATAGACTTTATCTTTGGCTTTTTCGTTATTTCCATTCCAAAGCTCCTTTCCGCCAGGCATAGGCAAGGCCCAGCACTAAGATGAACAAGAAGAAGGCTACGCTCAGCAGGGCATCAGGCCCCATGGCCTGAACTCTGACAGCCCACGGAAACAGAAATACGGTTTCTACTTCGAACATCAAGAAGAGAATGGCGAACAGGTAGTATCCTACGCGGAATTGCATCCATGACCTGCCGCGTGTGGGAATGCCGCATTCGTATGGCTCCATTTTCTGCGGATTGAAGGAGCGCGGCGCTATGGCTCTCGCTATGGCCACTACGAGTCCCACGAAAATAATGGCCGTCAGCACGACGGTGACTAAAAACGTAAAGTTCATACACTCGCTTTTTTATGTATAAGATTAGGTGCTTTGCCTGTTTCGGCGTGCAAAGATACGGCAAGATTTCTGCCCTTTTGCTATCTTCGTGTGACAAAAAACGTATGCTTTTACACTTTTTATCCTATATCAAATTAACAAATGTCTTTTCCCATGCAAATGCCGGCGCCGATATGCCTTTGCCTTTGCTAAGAAATGGTGATGCCTTTGCTAAGACATGACCACTCCTTTGCTAAGACATGACCATTCCTTTGCTAAGACAAAGCTGCAGGGGCGTGGCCTGATGGCATCCGCCTATCTTTTCGGCACGCCTTTATTGGGTAAAAAAGAGAATGCTTTTGCTTTAGTTGAAGTATTTTTCTATTTTCTTTATCATCATGTTCAGGCAGAACACCACCACGTGGTCGCCCGCCTGAATCTGCGTGTTACCCATTACCACGATACCTTCGCCATTGCGCACCAGTCCGCCGATGGTGACGCCTTTGGGCAGGCCCAAGTCTTTTACCGGATGCTGGGTTATTTTCGAGCCGGCCTTTACGGTGAACTCTGCCACATCGGCATTGGCCACGGTGAGGCATTTCACATTGCTCACATCTGCATCGAGCATCATCTGGTAGATATGGCTGGCCGCTATCATCTTTTTGTTGATGACGGTACCTATGTCCAGGCTTTCTGCCATGCCTATGTAGTCTATGTTTTCCACTTCGGCTACGGTTTTCCGCACTTTCATGCGCTTGGCGGCCAGACAGGCAAGGATGTTGGTTTCCGAGTTGCCCGTCAGTGCTACGAAGGCATCGGTGTTTTGCAGTCCTTCTTCCATCAGTAAGTCCATGTCGCGGCCGTCGCCGTTGATAATCATTATCCGGTCGTCCAGCAGTTCTGCCAGGCGGTTGCAACGTGCCAGGTCGTTGTCCACGATTTTCACCTTCATATAGTCGGGCACGTACTGTGCGGTGCGGACTGCAATGCGGCTTCCCCCCATGATCATGACGCTTTGCACATCTACATAATCCTCTTTACCTGCTATTTTGCGGATGTAGGGGATGTATTTGCGTGTGGTAGTGAAGTACACTATGTCGTGCAGCCGGATGGAGTCGTCGCCTCGCGGGATAAGGGTTTCGCCGCCCCGCTTGATGGCTACTATGTGGTAGGGCAAGGCGGGGTCTCCCAATTGGTGTAGGGGGATGTTCAGTATTTCGGCTTTCTCGCGCATCTTGGTGCCAATCAGTATCAAGGCCCCGTTGCAAAATTCCCACCATTGGCGCACCCAGCTCATGCGGATGGAGGATGCAATTTCCTTGGCAGCCAGCATTTCAGGGTAAATAAGGGAATCTACGCCAAGGTTCCGGAAAAATTCCGTATGCTTGGGCAGCAGGTATTCATAGTTGTCTATGCGGGCTACAGTCTTGGCGGCTCCCAGATTGCTGGCCAGCATGCAGGCGGTCATGTTCCGGCTCTCGTCGGGGGTGACGGCAACAAACAGATCGGCCTTGTCTGCCCCTGCTTCTTTTAGCCCTTTGATGGAAGTAGGCGAGGCAACTACCGTCATTAAGTCAAAGTTGGAACTCAGTGTATTGAGTCTTTCTTCGTTGTCGTCCATTAAGATGATGTCTTGCCTTTCGCGCGACAATAGCTTTGCTAAGTGTGTGCCTACCGAGCCGGCTCCTGCAATCACGATTTTCATATCCTAATAAAGTGTGTTGAGTATTGTTTGGTAAATACTGTTTTCGTCCATGCCACACAGATGGTGCAAGTCTTTCAGGGAGCCATGTTCCACAAATGTGTCGGGCACACCTATGCGCTGCACGTGTGGTGCATAGCCGTTGTCACTCATAAATTCCAGTACTGCACTTCCCATGCCACCCTTCAGCACTCCGTCTTCTACGGTGATGATGTGCCGGAAGCGGCACCCTATTTCGTGTAGCATATCTTCGTCCAGCGGCTTGAGGAAGCGCAAGTCATAGTGTGCAATGGTGCAGCCCCGCTCTTGTTCTGCCCGTCGGATGGCGCGTGCTGCCGCATTGCCTATTGGCCCCAGGGTTATGACGGACAGGTCGTCCCCGTCTTTCAGCTTACGGCCCTTGCCTACTGGAATTTCTTCCAACGGGCAATGCCACTCTGTATGTTCTCCTCTGCCTTTGGGATAGCGGATGACAAACGGACCTTTGTCCGGCAGTTGGGCAGTGTACATCAGCCGGCGCAGTTCGCACTCGTCCATGGGCGATGCAATGGTAAGGTTGGGTATGGGGCGGAAATAAGCCAGGTCGAATACCCCATGGTGTGTTGGTCCGTCTTCGCCCACCAGACCTGCGCGGTCCAGGCAAAGGACAACAGGCAGGCGCAAGATGGCGATGTCGTGTATCACGTTATCGTAAGCCCTTTGCATGAACGATGAGTAGATGTTACAAAAGGGCTGCAGCCCGTCCTTTGCCATACCGCCCGAGAAGGTTGCCGCATGTCCTTCGGCAATGCCCACGTCGAAAGCACGGTCGGGCATGGCCTCCATCAGCTTGTTCATGGAGCAACCGGTGGGCATGGCAGGGGTAACACCTACGATGCGGGGATTCTGTCTTGCCAATTCTACTAAGGTCTCCCCAAATACATCTTGATAAAGTGGCGGAAGGCAAGTGCTATCGGGGGTAACGCGCTCGCCTGTATGGGGGTCGAAGCAGCCGGGTGCATGCCATATCTCCGGATTTTGTTCGGCGGGGAGGAAACCTTTGCCTTTCACGGTGTGCAGGTGCAGAATCTTGGGACCCTTCATATCCTTGATGTCGCGCAGCACCCGTGCCAGGTTTTTTACATCGTGTCCGTCTATGGGACCGAAGTAACGGATGTTCATCCCCTCAAAAATGTTTTGTTGCTGTGCTGCTATCGACTTCAGGCTGTTGGCGAAGCGGATGAGGGCTTTGCGTCGTTCTTCGTTTAAGATGCCCATTTTGAACAGCAGGCGGGCAGTCTTGAACCGCAGCTGGTTGTAAGATGGCGAAGTGGTAAGGTTGAAAAGGTACTGCTTCATTCCTCCTACACTCCGGTCGATTGACATGTCGTTGTCGTTCAATACGATAAGCAGATTGTTGGGGGTGGATGAGGCATTGTTCAGTCCCTCGAACGCCAGTCCGCCGCTCATGCTCCCGTCGCCTATCACGGCCACCACATGGCGGTCGTATTCACCCTTGCGCTCGGCAGCCACGGCCATGCCAAGGGCAACCGATATGGAGTTGGAAGCATGTCCGCAGGTGAAGGTGTCGTATTCGCTTTCGTAGGGCGAGGGGAAGGGACGGATACCTTTGAATTTGCGGTTGGTATGAAAAGCCTCGCGCCGTCCCGTCAGTATCTTGTGCCCGTAGGCCTGATGCCCCACGTCCCATACAATGCGGTCGTAAGGCGTATTGAAGACGTAGTGCAGTGCAACGGTGAGTTCCACTGTGCCCAAGTTGGAAGCCACGTGTCCGGGATTGTGCGAGACTTCTTCCAGAATGTCCCGTCTCAATTCCTCGCACAGCTCCGGCAATTGGTCTGCCGTGAGTTTCCTCAAGTCTGCCGGCGTGTCGATAGCTTCAAGCAAAGGGTATGTGTTTGTTTCGGTCTTCATTTCTGTCTTAAGCGTTACAAATTGCAAAAGTAAGAAAAGAAAATGTATGCTGTCCGCTTTCTTGGTAAAAAATGTGTTTCAGAGGGCAAAACCATTGGTGAAGTTTACCGTGCACCGCCGGGCAATCGAGAGTTTGGACAAAGGGGTGACGGCTGTCCATAAAGCCAGGTCGTCTACCGTTGCCGGGTAAGGTGTCCCGCCGGACAAGGCTGCTTCCATGGCCTTCAGCATCACGTAGTCCATTCCCCGGTGGTGGGGGTCGGCCAGCAAGGCTCCCTCTCCCCACTGTTGCCAGTAGGTGTGCTCATAGCGGTCGATGTAAGGGGCGTCATTCTCCCAACATTCGGGTTTACCGTTTCCTTCCACATAAATACGGTGGCTGTCCCCTTGCCAAATGCCTTTGGTGCCTTGCACCTCGAAGTCAAGGCTGCGGGGGCGTGGCAGTGTGGTGTCGTGGGTAAGGGAAATGAGCACTCCTTTTCCCGTTTCCAATTGAGTCATCACAATGTCGCCCATCGTCACCCGTATCCGGTCGTCCCCGCCCAATTCGCGGATGCGTTGCAGCAAGCCGGCCGGTTTTGACGCAAAGGATGTGAGCCGTTCTATGCGGTCCGTGCGGTTTATTCCTCCTATGAGGCACAAGGGAGCCAGCCCGTGCGTGGGATAGACGTCTCCGTTGTCTTCCCGGTAAAACCGTGCGCGCCACACGCTTTCTGTGTTCCGGCGGTTGCCAAGGTGCCCCTCATCATCCAGCAGCAAGTCGCGCAAGTCGTGCCGGTAGCCGCCGCGCATGTGTACCACTTCGCCAAGCACGCCCGCCTGCACCATGTTGTACACCGCAAGGATGTCCCGCCTGAAAAGCGTGTTTTCCAATGGGAATACCTGCAGCCCGGTCTCTCGCACCAAGGCAGACAAGGGCGTGTATTCACCCTCTGCCAGTCCGCCTTTTATTTCGAGTGCCACGTGGCAGCCGGCTTTTAAGCAGTCCAGCGCATGCCGTACGTGGAACGCCCACGGCGAAGCCACCACAACCACTTCGGGGCGTTCCTCCCTCAGCATGCGCATATAGTCTTCCGTACCCTGGTCATACCCTTTGACCTCCGGTGGCAGTGCCGACCTGTCCAAACCGGGGTCGGCTACGGCAGTCACCCGGAAGAACGGTATGCGGCGCAGCAGTGCGAGCAGTTGTTTTCCCCTATATCCCAATCCGATGCACGCAGTCTTTATCTGTTCCATTCCTATGTTATCTCCTTGTTTTTTTATGTCATCTTTAAAACATGGACAAGTTTATCAAGAAAAACTTGAATTTGCAAGCGAAGGAAG
>CALUIF010000159.1 GCA_944320635.1 uncultured Bacteroides sp.
CGCTTCCTTTGGTGATAGGCCATTTTAAAGACAGGTTTTCCGGCCAACGCTGGCTCCTTTATGATGTCGGCCGCGGTTATGGTTATTATTATGATTTGCAAGAAGTGCGTCAGGTGAGTTTTGAAGAACAGGCTCCTGGTTCCCCTTTGTCTACTGGACGACTGGACGACGAACAGATGGATAAGGATGAAAAGTTGTATCAGACGTTGTGGAAAACCTATTTTCGCTCCATTGCCATTAAGGAGCGCCGCAATCCATTGAAGCAAAGGAGAGATATGCCTGTCCGTTATTGGAAGTATCTGACGGAGAAACAATGATGGCCGACAAGCTTGGCACGGCCATGGCATAGTCTACTGTATAGATGGTATTCGGCCGGATGCTCTCGTCCTCACCGGTTCCATAGTCCACCGTTTCGCCGCCCATTTCCTCACCATCCGTGTTCGTGGCATGCAGGGTGTAGGTTATCTTTGCGTCTTCTGCGTAGGGGAAGTAGGCGGTCTTTCCGTCGGTCAGTGCCACCGTCCGGTTACCATCGCCTACGGTAAATGTGTAGTCGGTAAACCAGGTTAAGAAGCCTTCGGGTAGTGACAGGCACACGCCGAAGTTTATCATGGGCAGCTTCACCGTTACCTTGTTTTTCTCCCCTTCGGCGATGGTGACGGTCGTTTCTGCATAATACACAGCTTCTCCTGGCTCATCGTCCGTCCACTCGGCATATTCCAGGTAGCTGTCGCTATATATAATAATGGTATAGTCGCCCGTCTTTTGCCGGATGCTTCCACCCTGCAGGTCTTCTTGCGTCAGGGTCTTGACAGTCTCGCCATCTTGGCGGATTTCTCCCCGTAGCGAGAGGTCTTCCACTAAGCTGCGGGTGTGGATGTTGTTCACATTTGCCACTTGCACCGAGATATCCGTGAAGGACAGGTAGCCGTATCCGGTTGTTTCGTCCAAGGTATCTTCTTGTTGGCAGGAGGTGAGCAAGGCGAGGCTTGCAAAGAAATAGAATATGGCTTGTTTCATAGTTGCTTGTTTATTTGTCGTAGACTAAGGAGATGTCGTCGATGTAGAGTGAACTACCTTGAAATCTTGGATCCTCTGAATTATTGCTATTTGTTACATCTCGTGTAGATGTATTAAATCCGGATTTGAATACTAAAACAAGTTTTGTTGGTTTAAGACTTAACGCTTGTTCATTGTAAGTAATTTCCATCGTATAATTTTCATAATTATCCATGGTTCTTGTCTCTTGTAATTGTCCGCTGCCTATTTCGGTATCGTTGGAGTACACCTTTATATAAATGTCGGACGTGTCACCGTCGTAGGGTGTATATTGATACCAGAAATTGACTCCTGTTGGTCGTGAATTATAATCAATGCCTTTTTCATTGTATATACCTAAGAACAATTCTCCAGGTGTATAATGGGCGGAACTGCCGGCTGCACCAGGTCTATATCCCATCGTAACAATCCAAGTTGAAGTTTGCCCATCGCTTCCTGGACGAATGTGCTCTTTAGGCATGGTGCTTGATCTTGAATTTCCTGAATATGCAGCCCATGCGCAGTAGCATGCTGTTAATTCATTTAATGTGGCCCATCCTGTCCATTCATATTGTGCACCATAATTTTGAAACGCGCCTCCAGTTACGGTTCCTCCATTAACGTTAGAATATTCTTCCAGTCCCCCATTTGTCAACTCTATCACCGGATATGTCGCAACATCAATTACTTCCGTCACATATCCTCTGAACTTTCCTCTTACCTTATAGCCCGTTCCCGGTGTCAACCCAGTCACTTCACTGCTTTGCACAGTTGTCCACGACGTGCCATCTGTACTGTATTCATATGCCATATCTTTGAGGATGACCTCCGAATTGCCATGCGTAATCTCCGTAGTGGCCGTAAACTGCTTGGTCCATGTGTCGCCGGGATAGACTGTCAGACTGAATTCCGGTGCCAGCGTCTCAATGGTATAGACCTGTGCTTCTCCCTGCGTGCGGTCGTTAGCTTTTACCTCTTCCAGCGTGATGCTGTTGCTCAGTGTCTCTCCTGTTGCACCTGTCAGCTTGGCAGCCAGGCCGCTGAAGTCTAAGGATGCATTGGTCGCGCCTATCTCTGGCAGGACGATGCCTGCTCCTGTCAAGGCGACCCTGTCTTCTGCCGACAGCTCGGACAAGGTATAGGTCTTGTTCAACGATTGGTAGGTTGCATCGGAGAAGTCCAGCGTAAACTTTAACTCTTGCAGGGGAGCGGAGAGGTTGAAGTTGAACTTCGCGGTTGGTGTTTCCGTTTCGTACATCACTAATGTGTTATCCGTAAAGCCTTCTGCTGATACTTTCGGCCGTGGCAGCCACTCTCCCGGAATGGTTTCTGCTACCGTGGCGGTCTTTACCTCCACTTGCGTGATTTCGATGCCCAAGTCGGGGCTGACGCGAAGAGTCAGGATGACGTGGTCGCCTGCCTTGAAGCTATCGGGCAGGGCTTCGGTAAGCGACAAGGATTTGGTTTCTCCTCCTTGCAGCAACGTGCCGTTGAAGGTGGCTTCCACCGATGAGCCGGTCTGGAAATAAGCACTTTCTGCTGAATCGTGTGAAATCTTTACCGATTTATCTCCTACCGTTACCGTGACGCCGTAGGCGCTGTAGACTTCTGCTATCTTATCCACATTTTCGTATTTTACGGACAGCAGGGCATTGGCTACCTTGCATGGAATGCTGACTTGTTTTACTTCGTTGTTGTTGACCGACACGTTTTCTATCTGCCCTTCGTAGTAGGGGGCATCTAAGGCCAAGGTGAGGTTGCTGCCATGTTTTGCAGTCAGCCTGTATACTCCCGGTTCAGCCTCTATGGGGGCAGAGGGACAGGTGGCATTGTAGATTGTTTCGCCATTGGCCTGGCGCACAATGGTCAGCGTAAAGCCGGCCGCAGCGGGCGTATCCAGTTCTGCCGGTGCGGTGCGGGTATTTGGGTTCACTGTCCCGTCGGTGAGCGAAACCAGGAAACCGCTGTTCACCCGGCCTGTCCATTCGTCTTCCTGGCAGGCCATCAGTGCCAACCCCATGCAGGCGGCTGCTATGTAGCGTGTGATGTTTCTGTTATTCATAAATCAATTCCATTTCGTCTAAATACAAAGTGCTGCCTTCGCCACCGGTAAAGAGGTTGCCGTATTTGCTCGAACTGCATACGATGACGAGATAGCGGGGAGTTACATTGTTGCGGTAGTACTCCAGCGGAACATCTATCTGCCTGTAGCCATTGCGTTCCGTACCCGATACGTTTTCGCCCGACAGGAATTCGCCATAGGCTATGACGTACGAGCCTTTCGGGTCGAAGTCTATTTCATTGCGTGTGCTGACATTTACTTTTTCGGTAGTCAACGCCACGTATACATGGCAGGTGTCGTTTTGTCCCCTCATGTGTGACAGGCGGTCGGTGACGCGGTTTATTGTCGAGGTGGTGTACTTGCAGTGGAACCTTAACGACGAGGGGAAGGCGGAGAATTCGCGTCCCAGTGTCAGGATGCCGTGCGTGCCATCCAGTGCAAAGTCGCCGGTAAAGAGGTTGCCGGCTGCCAGCTTCATCACCAGCCATTTGGTTTGCAGCAAGGCCGCCTGCCCGTTGCCGGTTGAGGTTTCTTCGGTTGGTACGGAGTTGCTGTTGGCAATGGTCGTTGCGCCTCGGTTGCCGGTGTCCCAAAAACTACTGCCTCCGCTTTCCCAAGGATACCACAGCGTGCCGTTGTTGGCCGCTTCGCTCGACCAGTAGTCAAAGCTGCCGTTGGTCAGTGGTGTTGCAGGGGCTGTGGTAAAGGTTTGTTCTGTGGTTGCAGTTCCGTCTATGCTGATGCGGTATTGGTAAGTGGTATTGCCAGTCAGCCCACTGAACTCGGCTGTGTAGCGGGTGCCGTTGACGTTTACTTGTGCAGAAGGCAGGGTGTTCCATGCTGCAGCGTTGCTTTCCTTGTATTCTATCACCGGCGTTTTGCCGCTTTGTATGTTTCCGTTCAATGTGGCAGAGGTGGTTCTGGGAAATACTTCTGCCGTTGCCGTCGTGTTGTTTTCGCTGTGGTACATGTACACCGTCCATTCGTTGTACACTTCCTCCCATCCTCTCGATACGTAGAAGGTTTGTGGCGAGGTAAAGTCGTGCACGGTCGTGGGGTCGGGACTTACTGTGCCCGATGCGCCTCCGAGGTCCATGGCATTTACCTGTATGTTGCTTAAATCTTCATCGGTCGATACGTAGATGATGGCCAGGTGGTTCTCTACGTCGACTACCGCACTGATCTGTCCTCTTACGTCGATATTCCGCTCGATGATTTGCGTTACGCTCACCGTCCATTTATAGTCTTGGTAGGTTTGCAGGGTGAACGTTACGGGGTTGGTGAAGTTTACCCGCGTGTCGTCGGTGTCGGCCGGTGCTTCAAAGCCGGTGGTGGGAAACCGCTGGGCATTTATGCACGCCGAAGCATCCGGCACGATGATGACACCCTGAGATACGGTAAAGCGGGTGATGCGCAGTTGGGTCAAGTCTACCGTATCGTCTACATACAGTGTTACCGTGCGGTTGGAAGTATTGATGGTGGCCGAATTGCCCGAACCGTCGGGAGCCGAGCACTGTCCTTCTACGGCAAACGACTCTATGTTTCCTTCCACGGTGGGATAGGGAATGTCGTTTTCTATCTTGCAGGCAAAGACAAGCAGGCTGCAGAGTAACAGGCAGCAGGCTTTTTTGCCATGTTTCATCAGATTATTGGATTGCTTCATGCTGAATGTGCTTTAGTCTTTATTGGTGTTCTGTAAAAGGAAACTTCGCGGGAGAGATTTATTTTTATAAATAAAACGTCATGCCGATGTTGATGGAAAACAGATTTATCTTGAAGTTGCCCGAGGATACCCGTCGTTTCCCATCTTCAATCTGGTTGGTCTTCTGGTCTGTCCACTTGAAATTGAACCCCATGACGCCTACCGATACTTCCACAGCCGACCAGTCGGTGACGAAGGCTGTCATGCCCGGTGCGAAGCCTATTTCGAGGTTGTGGGCCGTCTCGAATGTACCGTCGTACTGGGCTCCCGAGCCGGTTGAGTTCTTTCCGCGTGCATAGCCATAGGTCAGTCGACACTCGTTGAACAGGCCGAATATCTTGCTGCTGCCTATGGGCATGTAGCTGCGGAAGAAGCCCGCCACTTCGTACTTGTGCTCCAGGTAGTACACGTTGTCGAGGTTGATGTTGAAATCTTCGCCCAGATTCAGGTCCAGGTTGCCCAGGTCCAGATAGGTGCGGTTGTAGGCCATGCGGATGCCTGCCGCCAGGTTGTTCTGGAAGAAGTAGCCTACATAGGGGCTTACCTTGAAGTCGTAGCCCAAGGCATCTACATTCTTCAGTACGGTAAAGTTCAGGTTGTCTTCGTTGTGCTCGGAGTAGGAGATAGCTCCTCCCACCATCCATTGTCCTTTGGGTATGAACACGCGTTTTTGTATTTCGCGGTCGATGCGCTGTACCCGGTGGGGATTGATGGCTGAGGCCGATACCGTTGCGAGCATCGTAAAGAGGCACATTAGCGCCGTAACCTTTATGTTTAGCGCCGTAAAGAGGCACTTTAGCGTTGTAACCTTTGTGTTTAGCAATGTCATCTTCATCATTTAGGAATGTAGTGTGTTGGTCAACCTATAGGAGCAAGGTGAAATAGCCATAGAAGTAAGTTGAAATGGTCATGGAAATAAGTTGAAATGGCC
>CALUIF010000160.1 GCA_944320635.1 uncultured Bacteroides sp.
GAGAAGCGGGTGCCGTCGTCGAGGATAAGTGTCACGTTTCTCATTCTTTATCTGGTTCGTTAGTGTTGTTACTGCTTTTCTTTTTCGTCCTTCTGACAAGATATATGGCTATCAGCAGAAGTATAAAGCCGGGGATCATTTGATGCTGTGTAATCATCATCCCGGAAGCTATCAATGCAAGCAAAAGAGGTATCAGGTATCTTTTCATTGCTTATTCTGCCTTGTTGTCGTTCTCCTTCTTTATTCTTTTCAGTGCAGGCCCCACCAGCCCTATGCATACGCCGATGGGTAGCCACAAACCAATGTTCTCGAAGATGATACCAAATGCCACGCCGAGTGCTATGCCTGTGGCCAGCCATTCGCCCTCAATAGCAGATTTCTTCTTTTGTCCTTCGTCCATCACTTAATTCATTATTGTGTATTGTCCATTCAGAACTGGTATACCTGCTCTATGTAGTCTATGAACGCCTTGTTCAGCATCTTCACCCCGCCCGGTGTGGGGTAGTCGCCGCTGAAGTACCAGTCGCCCGGGTGGTTGGGGCATGCTTGATGCAGTCCTTCCAGCGGTTGGTACACTATCTGCACCTTGGCGCGGGTGCCTTCGGGAGTGAGCAGTTCCACCATCTTGGCAGATATCTCTTCGTCGGTAAAGGGGGCGTAGATGTCCTTCACATAGTTCACCATCTGCTCCTTGGGCAGGTCGGCCTGCTCTTTCGACTTGCGGTAGGCCGAGGCAATGATATTTCGCATCTCCCTCTCCTTGAGCAACTCAATGGCAGCCTTGAAGGCGATGAACTCGCTCATGCGGGACATATCTATGCCGTAGTAGTCCGGGTAGCGCACCTGGGGCGAGGAGGAGACGATGACTATCTTCTTCGGTCCCAGGCGGTCCAGTATGCCGATGATGCTCTGCCTCAAGGTGGTGCCCCTCACGATGCTGTCGTCGATGATGACCAGGTTGTCCACTCCCGGCACCAGGCTGCCGTAGGTGACGTCATACACGTGTGCGGCCAGGTCGTTGCGTGTGTTGCCCTCGGCAATGAAGGTGCGCAGCTTGATGTCCTTGATGGCCACCTTCTCGCTCCGGATGCGTCGGGACAAGATGCGCTCCAGTTGTTCGTGTGAGGGGTTATGCTCCAAGGCGTCTATCTGATACACCTTCTCTTGGTTGAGGTACTCGTCAAGCCCTTGCAGCATCCCGTAGAATGCCACCTCGGCCGTATTGGGAATGAAGGAGAACACCGTATGGTCGATATCGTAGTCGATGGCGCGCAGGATGCTGGGCACCAGTTCCCGTCCCAATTGCTTCCGCTCCTTGTAAATGTCCGTATCGCTGCCCCGGCTGAAGTAGATGCGCTCGAAGGAGCAGGGCTTATAGTCTTTAGGCTTGTTGATTTGTATGGCACGCATCTTGCCTCCCTTGGTGAAGATTACGCTTTGCCCGGGCTGCAACTCCTTGATGGATTCCATCGGCACATTGAACACGGTCTGTATCACCGGACGCTCGCTGGCCAGCACAGCCACCTCTTCGTCCTGATACCAAAAAGCTGTACGGATGCCCCACGGGTCGCGGATGGCAAACGACTCGCCGCTTCCCGTCAGCCCGCAGATGACGTAGCCTCCATCCCACTCCCTGCTCGATGTACGCAAGACGTTGGCCAGCTCAATGTGGTCTTCTATGTAGTGGGTAATGTCCATGCCCGTCAGTCCTTCGGCTTCGGCTATATTATAAAGGCGTTCTACCTCTCGATCCAGGCGGTGGCCCACCTGCTCCAGCATGATGTACGTATCGGCATACTTGCGCGGATGCTGCCCCATGGCGGTAATCCGGGCAAAGATTTCATCCACATTCGTCAGATTGAAGTTGCCGCACAGGGCCAGGTTCTTCATCCGCCAGTTGTTGCGGCGGAGGAAAGGATGGACATAAGAAAGGCCTGACTTACCGGTGGTGCTATAGCGCAAGTGGCCCATGTAGACCTCTCCGGCAAAGGGCAGGCATTTCTTGGCGAAGTCGGCATCATGCAGTTGTTCCGGTGTCAGGTCGCGGAAATTATTGTGCACCGTTTGGAATATCTCTGTGATGGCCCCCGAGCCAAGCGCCCGCTCGCGGAACATGTATTCTTCTCCCGCATTGGCCTCCAGCTTGACGCAAGCCAGGCCGGCTCCCTCCTGCCCCCGGTTGTGCTGCTTTTCCATCAGCAGGTAAAGTTTGTTCAACCCGTACATCCAGGTGCCGTACTTTTGTTCGTAGTACTCCAAGGGTTTCAGCAGGCGTATCATGGCCACGCCACATTCATGTTTCAGTTGTTCCATAAAGAAAGTAATAATCTGATAGTTTCCCGCGCACACCGGCATCAACGGTACTCTTACCTCCCCACCCTCTCCCGGATGTGTGCGAAACGTTGTTTATTTCGGCGGCAAAGTTAACAAAAACAAAGGAAAAATGAGCCTTTGCATACCACAAATTCGCCATCCATTTCCTTTTATTGCCACATGGTTACACCAGGCTTCCCCTCGCAAAGACGATGCCCCGGCCAGAAGACGGACGCAACACATTCCTCATGCTTCCCCAAGGACAGCCCTAAGAAGCCAATGCCAAGCCAGTAACATGACCCTGCCTGCATGGTAACATGACATGGAATCAAGTAACATGATTCCTACAATCAAGTAACATGATTCATACAATCAAGTAACTTGATTCCCACCATCAAGTCACATGATTGTATTTCTTCACAGAACATTGGCAGGGCCATGTGGCGGGGAAGAGGGCGGCAAGATACGGGCATCTGGCGGAGAAGCCACCATGGAGATGCCCGGAAGGCTTGCTTTTCTCAAGCAAAAGGGTTACTTTTGCGCGTTGCAGAATTTACTTTGCAAGTGTGTATAATATGAACGTGTATTTCGAAGCCTTTTCCATTTTCTTCAAGATCGGGGCGTTTACCATAGGCGGAGGCTATGCCATGGTGCCGCTCATCGAAAATGAGATTGTGACCAAACGGAACTGGATAGCCAAGGAAGACTTCATCGACCTGCTGGCCATTGCACAGTCATCACCCGGCATTTTGGCGGTCAACATATCTATCTTCATCGGCTATCGGCTCAAAGGCATACCGGGCAGCATTGTCACCGCGCTGGGCACGGTGTTGCCATCGTTTCTCATAATTCTGGCCATTGCCCTGTTCTTCCACAATTTCAAGGACAACACGGTGGTGGAACGCATCTTCAAAGGCATACGCCCGGCGGTAGTGGCGCTTATTGCCGCTCCCACTTTCAGCATGGCAAAGTCGGCGCACATCAATCGCTATAATGTATGGATTACCATCCTATCGGCTTTGCTTATCTGGTTGCTGGGCTTCTCTCCCATCTGGATTATCATCTGTGCAGGTTTGGGCGGTTATCTGTACGGGAAATGGAAAACGGGAAAACAGAAACCGGATGCGAAACAATAAAATTTTTCAGCCATGATATTCTTACAATTGTTCTATACCTTTTTCAAGATTGGCTTGTTTGGTTTCGGTGGCGGATATGCCATGTTGTCTATGATTCAAGGTGAGGTAGTCACACGCTATGGTTGGCTCACCCCTCAAGAGTTTACCGACATCGTGGCCATCAGCCAAATGACTCCCGGCCCCATCGGCATCAATTCGGCCACATACGTGGGCTATAACACGATTGTTCAGGCAGGTTATGGCATGGGAATGGGCATCGTAGGTTCAGCCATTGCCACCTTTGCCGTGGTGCTTCCCTCGTTCATACTGATGCTTACCATCAGCCGTTTCTTCTTGAAGTATCAGAAACATCCTATTGTAGAAGCCGTATTCTGTGGCCTACGCCCTGCGGTGGTAGGATTGTTGGCCTCTGCCGCCCTGGTGTTGATGAACAAGGAAAACTTCGGCTCACCCACAGAAGATAGCTATTCCTTCATCATCAGTTGCATCATCTTCCTGGTGGCCTTCATCGGGACAAAGAAATACAAATTGAACCCCATCGGCATGATTATAGCCTGCGGGGCGGCAGGAATAATATTGTATTAAGTAAAGAAAAGGCACCACCTGCTATAGCTTTATTTTCTTCTTTACCGGCTTCGATTCATTTTGCAAGCGGTCGAGCGCCGTAACCACATAGCGGTACTTGGTCTTTCCGTCTTCGTAAGGCAATTTATAATATGTATTAGGCGTAACAGCCACAATATGCGAAGGGTCGTCTATATCGACATCTTCCTCTCTCAAAAAGCGGTATACCACGTATTGCACCGCCCGCTCCATTTCATTGCGGTATTTCGGTGCCGTCCAAAACAGCAGATAGCCATCTTCCGTCCAAACGGCTTTCACCTTGCGCACTTTACGGGGAGGAACATTGTCTATGAAGTCAAACACCGGAGGTAAAGCCGGATAACGATGATACTCGGCCATCAACGCCTCTTTATATCGCCCGGCATTCTCCACCACCGCACTGGCTGGCCATTGGCAACTTCCTCCAATAGTCTGATAAGCACGTTGCAGAGCCATTTTGGCCGGAAGCTGGTTGATGGAAGGGTTAGCTGGATCTACATTTTGTATGGTGTTCATCACGGACTGGCCTATGAACAACGGACGGTTTCCTGAATGACGTGCCCACCACTCCACCAATACTTTATAATCGGCTGCGGGGTGCCCTATCTGCCAATATATTTGGGGGATGACGTAGTCCACCCACCCTTCGGAAGCCCATAATTGGACATCGGCATAAAGGTCATCGTAATTCTGCAGGCCACGGGTACGGCTTCCCAGCGGATCTGTGTTCTCATTGCGATAAATGCCAAAGGGAGAGATGCCAAACTTCACCCAAGGTTTAATCTCATGAATTTTGTCATGCAGTTCGTGCACAAGGATGTTCACATTATGGCGGCGCCAATCCCCCTTATTGCCTGCAAAGCGCCCGCCATAGGCGGCGAAACTGGCGTTGTCCGGGAAGTCCTTGCCCGGTATGGGATATGGATAGAAGTAATCGTCCATGTGAATGGCATCCACATCATACCTGGAAACGATGTCGCTTACCACCATGCATATGTGCCGACGGCTCTCGGGTAAAGCCGGGTCGAAATAGAGCTGGTCGCCATAGGTGACAAACCACTCCGGATGTATGTTGTACACATGATTCGGGGCCAACTTCGTCTTCAGCGTGGTCTTGACCCTATAGGGATTAATCCAGGCATGAAACTCCATCCCCCGCTTATGGCACTCGTCTATCATGAATTGCATGGGGTCCCAATATGGTTGCGGCGCCTGTCCCTGCACGCCGGTGAGGAAGCGGCTCCAAGGCTCCAGGCGTGAGTCGTAAAGCGCATCGGCCTCAGGGCGCACCTGGAAGATGATGGCATTGATGCCTGCCTCGCGCAAGGCATCCAGTTGGCGGATGAGTTCTTGCTTCATCTTGTCGGTACCCATGCCCTTGAACTGGCCGTTCACTACCTGTATCCATGCCCCACGGAATTCCCGTTTCGGATAGCGTGCAGGCTCACCAAACCCCTGTGCCCACGCGGACAATGCCCCACACATGCAGAGGCAAAGGAGGACTAATTTCAATCGTATATGAGTCATCATCTGTGTCTGATTAATGGTTTTCTACGGATGTCACCCGGCAAAGATAAGGATTCCGGCCGGATTATGCCAAATGACTGTATGATTTTCTACCGGACAATGCGGTTACAGCCACCGTTGTACAATCTGCTCGGTCCTGTCCCAAAGCTCAGCCATCTGCCGATGGTGCATGTATTTGTCCGATAGGGTCTTGGCATGACAACTGACATTCAGTGTACCCGTCCTCCGTCCGGCATCCTTATCGAGCAGGAGGTGGATGGCAGTCGCAGCGCCCTGGCGAGGTGTACGGATAAAGGGTCGGAACAACACGTCGGTAAGCGGATCGAACCACATGTGCATGGTGATGATGTCGGTTGATACGATGCCGGGGTCGGCAGCATTGACTACGATGCCCCTCTCCTCCACCCTCTTTGCAAGGTCGAGCGTGAACAAGGTGAGCGCCAGTTTGGTGTTACTATAGATGGGTATGCGCCAGAATCCTCCCTTCCTGCCATGGGTGAAGAAGTCGGGAAAGTCCAGATGGCCGATGGCATACGTGCACGACACCATATTTATTATACGGCTGCCCTGCCCCATCAGTGGCAGAAGCTTGCGCGTGAGCAGGTAGTGGCCCACGTAGTTCACGCTGACGGTGCGCTCCAGCCCGTCTTCGGTGATGTGCAGCCCGGTCTCCATGGTGCCTGCATCGTTCATCATGAGGCTCACAGGCCGGCCTTCGGACAGGATGGTGTCGGCAAAGCGTGCCACTGAGGCCAGGGATGCGAGGTCCATCTGACGGATTTCTATCTCCAAGCCATCGTGCTCCTGTAGCAGGGATGCACGTACCGCCTCTGCCTTCTGCGGGCGGCAAGTGGCCATGATGACGCGGTAGCCTGCCGCTGCTACGGCGCGGGTGATTTCTCGGCCCATGCCTCCGTCGGCACCCGTGATGATGGCGAGTTTCTTTCCTTCACTATTCATGGCAGGCTTGTCTTTGTTCTATCTTGGCTATTTCACGCTTTAGAGAGGGGGGCAGTTCCTCCTTGAGGTGCTGATGGCACGCCATGTCGATGCTGTACATACGTGCTATACAGTAGTTGCTGTGCCGGCAGTCGCAACGTGCTTCGGGACCCGACTCGCGCAGATGGTTGACGAAAGCCGGGTCGTTGAGCAGGGCGCGGCCCATTTGCACGGCTTCAAAGCCCTGGTCGAGTACGTCATCTATCGCCTTGCGAGCTACCAGACCGCCGACGTAGACGAGGGGCAGACGTATCTCCCGGCGGAATATCTTGGCGTCGTCCAGAAAGTAAGCCTCCTTGAAAGGTACGGTGGGAATCATATACTTGCCGACCAGGCGTACCCCGTACTTGAGCCACCAGGTGGTCATGTAGTGGGTCATGGTACGTATGGGCATTTCCCCGCGCATCACATACATGGGGGCTTTGCTGACGAAGCCGCCACTAAGCACCAGTGCATGGGCACCGCTGTGCTCCAGGGTCCTTGCTACTTCGAGACACTCGTCCAGCTCCATCCCGCCACGGAAGCCGTCGCGCATGTTCATCTTCACCAGCACGGCCATGTCCTGCCCGGCAGCCTGCATCACTTTATCCATGACCATGTTCATGAAACGCATACGGTTGGCCAGTGAGCCTCCGTACTCGTCTTTCCTATGGTTGGTATAGGGGCTTAGGAACTGACTGATGAGATACCCATGCCCGGCGTGGATTTCTACGGCATCAAACCCGGCCTCGCGTGACAGACGTACTGCCTCTCCATAAGCCCGTGCCATGGCGGGTAGCTCATCGGCCCGGAGACCGCGCACGAAGGTCGGCGAGTAAAGGTTGAACCCTGTGCTGGCGCCTACCGGTGTACAGCCACATATGCTGCGGTGGGACATATTGCCACAGTGTCCCAGCTGTATGGAGGCGGCAGCACCTTCGGCATGGACGGCATCGGTAAGCGTGCGGAGTGCTGGGATGATGTCCGGACGCATCCATAGTTGGCGGTCGAACGAGAGGCCGCTACGCGTTACTGCGGCATAGGCCACGGTGGTCATGCCTACCCCTCCGGCAGCCACCGAGCGGTGGTAGTCCAGCAACTGTGCCGATGGCTTGTTGCCAGGGCACATGCTTTCAAACGCGGCCGAGCGTATCGTACGATTGCGCAGAGTCAGTGGCCCCAAGGTGACGGGGGTGAATAACTTTGATTCTTTCATATGGTGTATATCTTGGTATGTATGTTCCTAATCAGATAAATCCTATGTCCATATCAATATAGGAAAGGTATTATCCGCTTCCTCCGACCCACAGCCTCGCGGCCAAACTCCTGCACATACCGCCGATGGATGGCATCGGCTCGCGGCACGAGATTGGCAGCAGTCCACCATACGAATACCCAGGCTGCGGGTGAAGCGGTGAGCAGGGCAAAGCCCGTCCACTCTGTCAACTCACCAAAGTAATTGGCAGAAGTGACATAACGGTACATCCCCTTCTGTGGCAGATAGTGGCGGGTATCGCCTGGGCGGCGCAGATGCCGGATGACGTTGTCGGAGTGCCAGTTGATGGCTATACCTATTATATATAGTAATATGCCTATCACTGCATGGGGCTGTAGCAGGTATCCCCAGCCTGTGCCAGTCGGCACACTGGTATTGAAGTAGAACAGTCCGCCTGCCTGCATCATGCCATTCAGTATATTGAATACTATGCCCATGGACATAATGGTAACGGGCATGCGGCTCTTTCCCTTCATAAGCAGGGGGAAGATGAACGAACGCTGGAAGTAATGTAGCTGGAAGAGCAGGAAGAACAGGAATTGTGGCGCGGCAAAGCCTACCCCGCTCCTAAGCCAAAGCATGAGCATGACGAAGAACACGGGTGCCTCCATCAGCATCCACCCAAGCTTATTATTGAGTGAAGAACCCCACGACGCCGTGCGGAATATGCCATAGCCCGCACGTACGAAGTACAGTGCAATGAATACTATCAAGGCTATTCCTGCCATGACCCAGAGAAAGAGGTGGAATGATTCTTGGTCCATATCAATGTTATCATTTTGCAGTCTTATTCCAATCTGCTCTCATAAAACACGGCAAATATAGCGAAATATTGCCACAAATGCACGTTCTCCCGGCATGATTTCAGAATAGGCCACTTTCCAGCCCCACAAGGACAGAACACGGACGATATCCTTACGCCTGCCTGCCAAGGAAATTTGGAACGTCATCATCACTGAGCATGATGCGGAGAACCATATGGCTACCGCAACTGATGAACACCAGTCTCCCTGGCAAAAAACTGGTCCTCACCACACTGGTTCCTCAGGTTTATGAACAAAGATCTCAGCAAAAGGCGCTATCCCCCGCCATACTCAAAAGGCTATGGGAGATTGAAGGTCAATAACGATCTGCCGGTTGCAACGCATAAAAGTTTTGGTGTAACCATTTCGCTTTTTTTCTGATTTGAATGGTTGGAAACCTATCTTTTCATAGCAACATCTTGCCGGAGTATTTTCGTTTATCACATCCAGAACAAAATCCTCGTATGCAGACTGTTCCATGCTTTCCCTTAACAATAGCGAAGCGATTCCGCGACGACGGTAAGCCCTTCTGACAGCCACAAATTCAATGAAACCGGTCGTTGGCGGATATCTTAAACAACCTTCAAATTCCGGTTTCAAGACCATCTTTGCCAATGTCCCCTTTAATAGCCCAAAATTCTTCCTGTACGCTTTCCAGTTTATATAAACTGCCCTTCCCGTGCAATCTGAAATGCCTGCTACAGCAATCACCTCACCGCTCTGTTCAGCTACATAAAATCTTCTGGTTCGAATTCCCGGAACCAATGCGTTTATCACCTGTCCAGTATCTTTGCTGAACACGGAAAAATCCCTTTCAAACCCTTCGGCGATGCAGATGGCAATAGCTCCACACTCGTTTGCTTGAGCTGGCCTTATGCAGATATTCATATTGAGTATGTTTTCTTCAAACGGTCTGCAAAGATAACATTTTTATGAACCTCATTTCCGCAACTCTTTTATCCTCTCATGACACGACAGTTTTTTTGCGATTTTCATGAAAAGTCTGAAGACTTCTGTGTGTCATGAGAGCTTGGGTCGTACCTTTCAGGCATAACTTCCCC
>CALUIF010000161.1 GCA_944320635.1 uncultured Bacteroides sp.
TGGACGGCAAGGCCACCTCGTCGCAGGTCACCGTCTTCCCCGTGAACGACGGCAAGGAGTACATCGTGGAGAGCGGACTCAGTGCAGGCGACGTGATTGTGGCTGAGGGAGCGGGGCTGCTGCAAGAAGGAACGATTGTTCAGTAAATGGATATGCAATCTTGAACAGATACTTATGTGTAACGAATCAGCATCAGTCATCTTCAGCGGCGGGCGGCGTTTGTTTTTATTTACAAAGTGAACGGGTGGAAAATACAGCTGAGTTAAGTCCGTCACTTAACCCGGTTAGGTCCGTCACTTAACTCAGTTAGGTCCGTCACTTAACTTGGCTCTCCTATAATTGTTGATTTCCAGCCTGTTATGTAATGGTTATGAAAGAGATGAGAGGAATGAAAATAGTTTACACGAAAAGAGCCTGCTGAATCAAATCACTGTGCGCTAAATCATCATTTAAACAAAGAAAACAATGAAACTGAAACTCTTTATAGACCGCCCCATCCTGGCCTGCGTCGTCTTGGTGCTCATCCTGCTGGTGGGGCTTATCGGCCTGGCCAACCTGCCGATGGAACAATATCCCGACATCGCCCCGCCCACCGTCATGGTGTCTGCCACCTGTACGGGCGCCAATGCCGAAACCGTACAGAAATCCGTTGTTGTCCCCCTGGAGGAGGCCATCAACGGCGTGGAGGACATGCTCTATATGACCTCCACTTCCACTAACACCGGTTCGGGCAGCATCACCGTCTACTTCAAGCAGGGCACCGACCCCGACATGGCCACCATCAACACCAAGAACCGCGTAAGCGAGGCCGAGGGGCTGCTGCCCGCCGAGGTCACCAAGATAGGCGTCACCGTAGAGAAGCGGCAAAGCTCCATGCTGAAGATTATCGCCCTCTATAGTCCGGACGACACCTACGACCAGACGTTCATCAACAACTACTTTAAGATAAACATTGAGCCGCGTCTGTCGCGTGTCAGCGGCGTGGGCAATGTCAACGTCATGGGCGCTGACTATGCCATGCGCATCTGGCTCGACCCGCAGAAGATGGCGCAGTATAGCCTCATGCCCAGCGACGTGACCGCCGTGCTCGACGAACAGAACGTGGAAGCCGCCACCGGTACCTTGGGCGAGGATTCGGAAAACACCTTCCAGTACACGCTGAAATACCGGGGGCGCTACGAGACCGCCGAGGAGTTCGGCAACCTCGTCGTCAAGTCGCTCGAGGGCGGCGAAGTGCTCCGCCTGAACGACATCGCGAAGATAGAGCTGGGCGGGCAGAGCTATGCCTACAATGGTGAGATAGACGGGCATCCCGGCGCCACCGCCATGATTGCACAGACGGCAGGCTCCAATGCCAATGAGATTATCACAGAGATAGACAAGCTGATGGAGGAGGTGCGCCGCGACCTGCCCAAGGGGCTGAAGTTGGTGGACGTGATGAGCACCAAGGAATTCCTCGACGCATCCATCCACGAGGTGGTGAAGACACTGGTAGAGGCCATCATCCTCGTCATCCTTGTGGTGTACGTCTTCCTGCAGAGCGTGCGCTCCACCATCATCCCTGCCATTTCGGTCATCATATCCCTGGTGGGCACCTTCGCCTTCCTCTACGTGGCGGGCTTCTCGCTCAACCTGCTGACGCTCTTTGCCCTGGTGCTGGTCATCGGTACGGTGGTAGACGACGCCATCGTAGTGGTCGAAGCCGTGCAGGCGCAGTTCGACGAAGGCGTCCGTTCGCCCTATAATGCCACGACGCGTGCCATGGGCAACATCGCCACGGCCATCATCACCACCTCGCTTGTGTTCATGGCGGTGTTCATCCCCACCTCGTTCATGGGCGGCACGAGCGGCACGTTTTACATGCAGTTCGGACTGACGATGGCCGTGGCCGTGGGCATATCCGCCGTAAACGCCCTGACCACTTGTCCCGCCCTCTGCGCATTGCTGATGACTCCCCATATGGATAAGGCGACGGGCCAGAAGCTGAGCTTCTCCAGCCGCTTCCACCATGCTTTCGAAGCCTCCTTCAACCAACTGGTGATGCGCTACAAGACGGGCGTGAAGTGGTTCTTCCGCCGCAAGTGGCTCGTGGGCGCGGGCATAGTGGCAGCGGTGGCCTTGCTCGTGGTGCTGATGCGGAGCACCAAGACGGGACTGGTGCCCGACGAAGATATGGGTACCGTCTTCGTCAACGTCACCACACCGCCGGGCAGCAGCCTGCACCAGACCATCCGGGCCATGGAGGAGGTAGAGGCCTGCATCAAGGACGTCCCGCAGATAGAGCGCTACTCCAACGTGTCCGGCTACAGCATGATGGGCGGGCAGGCTCCGAGTGGCGGCATGCTCATCATCAAGCTGAAGAACTGGAGCGAGCGGCAGGACGATGAAGACTACATCTCATCGGTCATTGCCGAGATATACCGCCGCACGGCGGGCGTGCACAGCGCCAAACTCTTTGCCTTCGCCCAACCCACCATCATGGGCTACAGCACGGGCAGCGGCGTGGAACTCTACGTGCAGGACCGTGCCGGAGGCTCCATCGAGACGCTGAAGGAGCATACGGACAAGTTCATAGCCGCGCTGAATGCCCGCCCCGAGGTGCAGATGGCTTACACGACGTTCGACACCAAGTTTCCCCAATACCTGGTGGAGGTCGATGCCGCCCGGTGCAAGCGCATGGGAGTGTCGCCCTCGGATGTCCTCTCGGTAATGTCGGGCTACATCGGCGGCAACTACGCCTCCAACCTCAACCGCTTCTCCAAGCTCTACCGCGTGTACATACAGGCGGACAAGAACTTCCGCCTGGACCGCGAGGCGCTCAGCAACATGTTCGTCCGCACCGACGCGGGAGAGATGGCTCCCATCGGCCAGTTCGTCACCCTGACCAAGGCCTACGGGCCGGAGACGCTGACGCGCTTCAACCTCTACAGCAGCATCCAGGTGAACGCCATGATGAACGACGGATACTCGTCGGGCGACGTCATCAACGCCGTAGCCGAGGTGGCGCAGGAGACCCTGCCCGTGGGCTACGGCTACGAGTTTGGCGGCATCACCCGCGAGGAGGCGGGCAGTGGGTCGAACACGGTGGTCGTCTTCGCCATCTGCATCGTCTTCATCTACCTCATACTCTGCGCGCTGTACGAAAGCCTCTTCGTGCCGCTGGCCGTGATGCTGAGCGTGCCCTTCGGGCTGATGGGCAGCTTCGCGCTCTCCAACCTGTGCGGGCTGGAGAACAACATCTACATGCAGACGGGACTTATCATGCTTATCGGCTTGCTGGCCAAGACGGCCATCCTTGTCACCGAATACGCCGCCACGCGCCGCCGCCAAGGCATGTCGCTGGCCCAGGCCGCCGTCTCGGCAGCAGCCGTCCGTCTGCGCCCCATACTGATGACGGTGCTCACCATGGTCATCGGCATGCTGCCCTTGGTTTTTGCCAGCGGCGCGGGTGCCAACGGTAACGTGTCGCTCGGCACCGGCGTGGTAGGCGGCATGCTGGTGGGCACCGTGGCGTTGCTCTTTGTGGTGCCCGTGCTGTTCATCGTGTTCCAATCCATGCAGGAAAGGCTGATGCCGAAGCGCCTGCCGGATGGTGAATAATATTTACGCCGAGGCGTAGGCCGGAACAACACCCCGGTGTACCCGCCTCCTTCACCTCGGTGAACAGCCCTTGTCGACCGAGGCGGACCGGCCTTGTCGACCGAGGCGGACCGACCTTGTCGACCGAGGTCTTGTTTTGGCCTTCATAAGTATTTGGAAATCAGTTACGAAGAAAACTCATTTTAAACGACGGAAATATGAAACCATATCAATCAGCGATACGAAATATCTTTACACTAACCACCCTCCCGGCTCTGCTCCTCTCGTGCGGCATCTACACTCGCTACGAGCGTCCGGCGCAAGCCCTGTCCGGTCTCGACAGCCTCTACCGCCCGGAGAACCGTCCCGACACCACCCGTTCCATCGGCACCCTGCGCTGGGAGGAACTCTTCACCGACCCCTGTCTGCAAAGGCTCATCCGACAGGGCCTTGAGGCCAATGCCGACCTCGCCGTGGCCCGCCTGCAGGTAGAGGAGGCGCAGGCCACGCTGACGCAGAGCAAGCTGGCCTACCTGCCCTCCGTGCAACTGGAGCCTACGGGCACGCTCTCCAGCTTCGACGGCGGCCGGGCGCAGAAAACGTACAACGTGGGAGCTTCCGCCTCGTGGGAGATTGACCTCTTCGGCAAGCTGCGCAACTCGAAGCGCCAAGCCCTGGCCTCGCTGCTGGAGAGCGATGCCTACCGCCAGGCGGTACAGACGCAGGTGGTCTCCACCGTGGCCGACAGCTACTACGCCCTGTTGATGCTCGACGAGCAGATACGCATCACCGGGCAGACCGCCGAGAGCTGGCGCGAATACGTCCACACCTTGGCCGCCCTCATGCAGGCCGGTCAGGCCGACCGCGCCACCCTGGCACAGGCCGAAGCCTCGCGCCTGGCTGCCGAGTCGTCGCTCCTCGCCCTGCAGCAGCAGGCCATCGAGCAGGAGAATGCCCTTTGCACCTTCCTCGGCCTGACCTCCCGCAGGCTGGAGCGCAGCACGATGGACGAGCAACTGTTTCCCTCCGGCCTGGCCGTGGGCGTGCCGCTCGATCTCCTGTCCCGCCGCCCCGACGTGCGCCAGGCCGAGGCGCAGCTGATGCAGACCTTCTATGGCACCAACTCTGCACGCGCAGCCTTCTATCCCTCCGTCACCCTCAGCGGCTCGGCGGGCTGGACGAACAGCGGGGGCACGGCCATCACCAACCCTGGCGCGTGGCTACTGCAAGCCGTCGGCTCGCTGGTGCAGCCCCTGTTTGGTCGCGGGCAGAACATCGCCAACCTCAAGATAGCCAAGGCGCAGCAGCAGGAAGCCCTCGTGCAGTTCCGCCAATCCCTGCTTGACGCAGGCAACGAGGTGAACGACGCCCTCCTGCAGTGCCAGACGGCCCGCGAACAACTCCGCCTCGACAGCGAACAGGTGCTCCAGCTGCAAACCACCGTGGCCGATACGCAACTGCTCATGGAGCACTCTTCCGATGTCAACTATCTGCAGGTGCTCACCGCCCGCCAGTCCCTGCTTTCGGCCCAGCTCACCGTGGTTCAAGACCGTTATAACGAAATACAGGGCATGATACAGCTATATCATGCCCTGGGCGGGGGAGTGGAATAATGAAAAGATGAATAACCTAAACCTTATAATTTCTCTTCATACATACATTTACTCTCAACAAAACTAATAGTGTGGCTGCCCGGTCCGTGATGGATAGGGCGGTTTTTTTCTGCCGTATTGTCATTTACAGTCCCAGAATATCCGTCTGCCTCGTCAGTGGCTGGTTGCCGTATTGACCGCTGAGGGTATCCATTTCTTTGGGATTGAGTTCGAGGGCTTTTTTCACGTCTTCTATGGAGCCTTCTTTGTCCCCGGTCATTAATTTGGCTTGTCCCCGTTCGTGGTAGGCCTCGGCAAAGTCCGGGTTCATCTCGATGGCTTCGTCCATCAAGGTAATGGTATCGGATGCTTTCCCTTGGCCCATGTACAGTTTGCCCAAGCAGAGGTAGGCTTGCTGATTGAAGGGGTTCAGCCCGATGACCAGCCGATAGTCGGCTTCGGCTTCGTCGGCTTTGCCGGTGGCTTCTTTCATTTTGCCCCGTAGCAGCAGGGTGCTTTCGTCTTCGGGGTTAGAGGCTAATATGGCGTCGATGTCTTCCTGTGCTTCTTTGTATTGTGCCATCTTGACCAAGGCTTCGGCACGTAGCAGACGGGCTTCCTGGAAGTCGTCTTTCAGGGTAATGGCCTTGGTGAGATGGGCAATGCACATGATGCCGTCTCCCTGTCCGTTCACGGCCTTTCCCAGCAGATAGTGGGCCATAGCATTGCCTTCTTCTATCTCGATGGCCTTCTTTGCAGCTTCGGCCATGGCAGGATAGTCTTCCTGCATATAGCACACGTTGGCAAGGGTCAGGTAGCTGGACACATGGGTCGGCTCCAGCCCAGTCATGCGTTCCAGCAGTTGGCGGGCATCATCGATATGCCCGGTCTGAATGTACACTTGGGCCAAATATCCCATGGTTTCGAAGTCTTCTTCAATGGCCAATGCTTCGGTAAAGCACTTCATGGCATAGTCGGCACGCCCCATGCGTTGGGCACGCATGCCGTCGTATTTGAATATCTCAAAGTTCTTTTTCGCAGCCTTTTGCTTCTCAACCTCGGGGTTATCCGGCTTTCCGGAGAAGAATGATTTAAAGAATCCCATAGTGTATAGTGTTATGATTACGGGATACAAAAGTAGTGATTATTTTTTTAGTTGCAGCATTCCGTTGTTTGTAAAGATGCGTTCTTTGTCTAAAAGTTGGCGCAATACCTTTGCCAGCTGGTCTTTGTCGTCCGGAAGCTGCTTGGCTATCATGGCCGGGGTCAGTGCCTGTCCTTCCAGCATCCGGGTGACGCATTCTTCCAGTTGCCGGTCTGTCATGTGTTCTTTTGCATGCCGGGTGCGGTGCTTCAGGCAGGTGTCGCACACCCCGCAGTTGTGTTCATTCTTCTCTCCAAAATAGTGCAGCAGTAGCCGGCTGCGACAAATGGTATCGTTGGCGGCATACTCCAGCATGGTGTTGATGCGTTTCTCATACCGCGCCTTGCGTTCTTCGTAGGCTTGGGGGGAGATGTGCAGTTGCCTGGCGTCTACCCGTCCGCGGGTGTAGATGACGTAGGGCGTCTTTTTGCGCGGAATGTAGCTGGCAATGTGCAGGCGCGACAGGTGGAGCAGCAGTTCGTACACCCTGCCTCGTGTAAGCCCCGTGCGCACCGCCAGCGACTCTTCGTCGATGAATGTATAGTCGGTAAACAATCCTGTGTACGAGCGGAGCACGGTTTGTATCAACAGGTCCATATCGTCGCCCGTCTCCTTTAGCTTGTACAATTCATCGCGCCGCAGGGTGAACATCAGGCGCGAGGCATTGTCTTGGTCGTCGGTATACTCCAGGTAGCCTGCCCGTGTCAATATTCTCAATGCGCTGTCCACAGGTACGGGGAAGTACTTGAACTTGCGGCAGAAGTCTTCTATGTCAAACTCTTTCACGCAGCCCTGTCCGTCGCCCATGGCCATCTGGTAGTAATATTGCAGGTGCTCGTATACATCTTTTATATATTCTTTTTGCGGGAAGCTGTCGGCAATGCGTTTCAGCAGCGTTGTGCGGTCCGACTGTGCATAGAGGATGACGGCATACGCTTTTCCCCCGTCGCGCCCGGCTCGTCCGGCCTCTTGAAAGTACGCTTCGATAGAGTCTGGCAGGTCCATGTGGACAACAAGGCGCACGTCCGGCTTGTCAATGCCCATGCCGAAAGCGTTGGTGGCCACGATGACGCGGCATTCATCTCTTTGCCAGCGTTGCTGGCGGATGTCTCTGGTGGCATCGTCCAGCCCGGCGTGGTAAAAGTCGGCCTGTATACCGGCCTGTTGCAGCAGGGTGGCAATTTCCTTGGTGCGGCGGCGGTTGCGCACGTATACAATGGCACTGCCCGGCTGGCGGTGCAGTATGTGCAGCAGTTCATCTCCTTTGTTCTCCGTCTTGCGCACCACATAGGCCAGGTTCTCCCGCTCAAAGCTCATGCGGAATACATTTGCCTTGCTGAAGTGCAGCTGCACTTGAATGTCTTTCACCACTTCGGGTGTGGCAGTGGCGGTCAGTGCCAGCACCGGTACACCCGGCAGCAAGTCGCGTATCTCGGCTATCTTCAAGTAGGCCGGGCGGAAGTCATAGCCCCATTGCGAGATGCAGTGGCTCTCGTCCACTGTAATCATGCTGACTTTTATGCGGCGCAATTTGTTGCGGAACAGTTCGGTATCCAGGCGCTCGGGCGAAATGTATAGAAACTTGTAGTTGCCGAAAATGCAGTTCTCCAGCGTAGTCACTATCTCCTCACGGCTCATGCCGGCATAGATGGCAAGCGCCTTGATGCCCCGTTGGCGCAGGTGTTGCACCTGGTCTTTCATCAATGCTATCAGGGGGGTGACCACCAGGCACAAGCCGTCCTTTGCCAATGCGGGCACCTGGAAGGTGATGGATTTGCCTCCTCCCGTAGGCATCAGCCCCAATGTGTCGTGCCCTTCGCCGATGCTGCGGATGATGTCTTCCTGTATGCCCCGGAAGCTGCTGTATCCCCAGTACTGTTGTAATATGCCTAAATAGTCGGCCACCTGCGTAGGATTAATTCGGTTTGATGTCCTCTATCTGCAGTTGCACTTCCCCATGCTTGTGGGTGTTTTCCTCAATGGTGTAGCAGATGTCGAACGACCGCTTGGTCTTGATGTAGCGCACGTGCGAACTTTGTCCGAAGGCAATGCCGTTCATCACGTTGTTCGACTTGTTGTCCACCAGTTCCAGCTTGATGTGCTCCTGGTCGCGCCCCACTACCTTGCTGGTGCCATAGTCGTACACCCTGTGCGTGCAGAATACCGGTTTGGCATTTTCCGGTCCAAAGGGGTTGAACTTCTTCAAGTCGGTGAAAAACTTGTGCGTGATGTCTTTGAAGTCTATCTCCGCATCAATGTCTATCACGGCGCTGGTCTGCTCGGGCAGAATGTGCTGCGACACGAACTCTTCGAAACGTTGGGTAAAGGCAGGCACGTTCTCCACCTTCATCGAGAGGCCGGCGGCATAGGTGTGCCCACCGAAATTCTCCAGCAAGTCTCGGCAATATTCTATGGCCTTGTACACGTCGAAGCCCGACACCGAGCGCGCCGAGCCCGTGGCCAGGTCGTTGGTGCGCGTCAGCACTACTGCCGGGCGATAGTATATCTCCGTCAGCCGGGAAGCCACGATGCCTATCACCCCCTTGTGCCAAGCCTCGTTGTAGATGACGATGGAGCGGCGGTCGTCGAAGTTGTCCAGTGCCGCCACAATGTGGTTGGCCTCCTCCGTCATGGTCTTGTCCAAGTCTTTGCGAGTCTCGTTATACTGGTTAATTTGTCCGGCTTTTTCGATGGCTGCCGGAAACTCTTTTTCCGTGAGCAAGTCCACTGCCTCTTTGCCATTCTGTATGCGTCCCGAGGCATTGATGCGGGGGCCTATTTTGAACACAATGTCGCCCACGGTAATTTCCTTGTCGGCCAGCCCGCACACGTCGATAATGGCTTTCAGCCCCACGCTGGGGTTGCTGTTCAGTTGCTTCAGTCCATGGTAGGCCAGTATGCGGTTTTCGCCCATGATGGGCACGATGTCCGAGGCTATGCTCACGGCCACCAGGTCGAGCAGGGGGATGAGGTGGTGAAACTCTATGCCATTGCTCATGGCAAACGCCTGCATGAACTTGAACCCCACGCCGCACCCCGACAGGTGTTCGTAAGGGTATGTGTTGTCTGCCCGCTTGGCATTCAGT
>CALUIF010000162.1 GCA_944320635.1 uncultured Bacteroides sp.
GCCCATGCAGCCATCCGCTGCGGGGCCGACGGATACTTCGGCTACCCTATTACCCCCCAGTCGGAAGTACTGGAAACCCTTGCCGAACTGAAGCCGTGGGAGACCACAGGCATGGTAGTGCTGCAAGCGGAAAGTGAAGTAGCAGCCATCAACATGGTATATGGAGGTGCTGGCAGCGGAAAAATGGTGATGACTTCCTCCTCAAGCCCCGGTGTCAGCCTGAAACAAGAAGGTATCTCGTACCTGGCGGGTGCGGAACTGCCTTGCCTCATTGTCAACGTCATGCGCGGCGGACCGGGGCTCGGCACCATACAGCCCAGCCAAGCCGACTATTTCCAAACGGTAAAGGGCGGCGGGCACGGCGATTACCGCCTCATTGCCCTGGCACCCGCTTCCGTACAAGAAATGGCAGACTTTGTGGGACTGGCCTTTGAGCTGGCCTTCAAGTACCGCAATCCTGCCATCATCCTTGCCGACGGAGTTATCGGGCAAATGATGGAGAAAGTAGTTCTCCCCCCGCAAAAGCCCCGCCGCACGGACGAAGAGGTCATTGCCCAATGCCCTTGGGCCACCACTGGCAAGACCAAGGGACGCAACCCCAACATCATCACCTCACTGGAACTGAAACCGGAAGCCATGGAAGTAAACAACCTGCGCTTCCAAGCCAAGTACAGGAAGATAGAAGAAAACGAAGTGCGCTTCGAAGAAATAAACTGCGAAGACGCCGACTACCTGATTGTAGCCTTCGGCTCAATGGCACGCATCGGCCAAAAGGCCATGGAGCTGGCACGCGAAGCCGGCATCAAAGTAGGCATCCTGCGCCCCATCACCCTGTGGCCCTTCCCCACCAAAGCCATTGCAGCCTATGCAGAGAAAGTAAAAGGCATGCTGGTGACTGAGCTCAATGCCGGGCAAATGATAGAAGATGTGCGCCTGGCAGTAAACGGCAAAGTCAGCGTGGAACACTTCGGACGCTTGGGAGGCATTGTCCCCGACCCGGATGAAATAGTAGAAGCATTGAAAGAAAAACTGATTGAAAAATGAATCCCGACAAGATAAGAAACATTTTGAACATCCTCTTCCTGATACTGGCCATTGCCGCCGTCATCGTGTACTTTGCAGCGCGCGATGATTTCAAGCTCTTCCTCTACGTTTGCGGGGCAGCCATATTCGTCAAGCTGATGGAGTTCTTTATTCGTTTCACCAACAGATAAGGAGATGTGATTATGACAAAAGAAGACATTATAAAGCCCGAAAACCTGGTTTATAAGAAACCGACGCTTATGAACGACAACCCCATGCACTACTGCCCGGGGTGCAGTCATGGCGTAGTACACAAACTTATTGCCGAAGTCATCGAGGAAATGGGCATGGAAGACAAAGCCATCGGCATATCCCCCGTGGGGTGTGCGGTGTTCATCTACAACTACCTCGACATCGACTGGCAGGAAGCAGCCCACGGACGTGCCCCCGCGCTGGCCACCGCCATCAAGCGCCTGTGGCCCAGCCGGCTGGTATTTACCTATCAGGGAGACGGCGACTTGGCCTGCATCGGCACCGCCGAAACCATCCACGCCCTGAACCGGGGGGAGAACATCACCATCATCTTCATCAACAATGCCATTTACGGCATGACGGGCGGACAGATGGCTCCCACCACCCTGCTCGGCATGAAAACGGCCACCTGCCCTTACGGACGCGACGCCCACCTGCATGGCTACCCCCTGAAGATGGCCGACATTGCCGCCCAGTTGGAAGGCACCGCCTACGTCACCCGCCAGAGCGTGCAGTCCGTCCCTGCCATACGCAAGGCGAAGAAAGCCATCCGCAAAGCTTTCGAAAACTCCATGGCAGGCAAAGGCAGCAACCTGGTAGAAATCGTGTCCACCTGCAACTCAGGCTGGAAAATGTCGCCCGCCGATGCCAACAAGTGGATGGAAGAACACATGTTCCCCTTCTACCCCCTGGGCGACCTGAAAGATAAATAACCCCTAAAGACACAGTGTAAAACAATGAAAGCAGAAATCATCATAGCTGGATTCGGCGGGCAAGGCGTCCTCTCCATGGGCAAAATACTGGCCTACTCGGGCCTGATGGAAGGCAAAGAAGTGACCTGGATGCCTGCATACGGCCCCGAACAACGCGGCGGCACGGCCAACGTGACCGTCATTGTAAGCGACGACAAAATCTCCTCCCCCATCTTGAGCCGGTACGACGCCGCCATCATCCTCAACCAGCCCTCGCTGGAGAAGTTCGAAAGCAAGGTGAAGCCCGGCGGCATACTCATCTACGACGGCTACGGCATCATCAACCCGCCCACGCGGACAGACATCCGCGTATACCGCATCGATGCCATGGACGCCGCCAATGAGATGAGCAACAGCAAGGCATTCAACATGATAGTACTGGGCGGACTGCTCAAGGTGATGCCCGTCGTCACCCTCGACAACGTCGTCAAAGGCCTGAAAAAGACCCTGCCCGAACGCCACCACCACCTCATTCCCATGAACGAGGAAGCCATCAAGAAGGGCATGGAGCTCATCCAAGAAGCGTAACTACGCACACACCCATATCTCCCTGGGGGGGGAAGAGGCGCGGCATGAAGCACCACCCTCTTCCCCCCTCTTTTTGAGGGAAAGCCTCACACAGAGCCGAGTGAACATCTCACACAGCACAGAGTGAGGCCGTCACACAGCACGGTGTGAGGCTCCTCAACACCCCTGTGTGAGGGTCTTCAACACCCCAGAGGGAGACCCTTTAACAGAGTTGTTGAAGCGCCTCACACAGGGAAGCCCTCCCCTGGAGGCAGCCGCCGAATGCAAAAAAGACGCAAAAAAGACACAATTAGCGGAGCAAACCATAATTTGTTGTATCTTTGCCCCGATTTATGAGACGCATCCTACTGACATATCTGCTTTTAACAGCCCTTTGCATAGTCCGCGCGGGAGCACAAACCTTGCAGCCTGTCACCCAGACAGGCAATACCCTGCGCGACGCCTACGGCAACCAAATCGACCCCTCCACCCTGCCCGACAACCTGGAAGACAGCACCAACGTCGACGTCAAAAGCCTCCCACCCAAGCTCTACATGTGGCAGGTGAGCGGCGAATTGGGCGAACGTCACCTGATGCCCGCCGACACGGCCAGCCTCAACTTTCAGAACACCAACCTTGTAGACGGCATGACGGGCCACTACAACTACCTGGGCAACCTGGGCTCACCACGCCTGTCGCGCATCTTCTTCGAGCGCCGCGACGACGAGCCCACCCTGTTTCTCGAACCCCTCTCCAGCTTCTACCTGCGCCCCAGCGAAATAAAGTTCACCAACAGCAACGTGCCCTACACCAACCTCACCTACTACAAGGCCGGCAGCAAAGTGAACGGCGAAGAGCGCTTCAAGTCATACTTCTCAGTCAACGCCAACAAGCGGATGGCCTTCGGCTTTAACATCGACTACCTGTACGGACGCGGTTACTACCTCAACCAGTCGACTGCCCACTTCAATGCCGGGCTTTTTGCCAGCTACATCGGCGAACGCTACCAGATGCACGCCACGTACAACAACTTCTACATGAAGATGAACGAGAACGGCGGTATCACCGACGACCGCTACATCACCCGCCCCGAAGAGCTGGAAGACCCCGGCGGCACCTCCTACATCCCCGTCAACCTGGAGCAGACCACCAACCGCAACCACAACTTCTACGTCTACCTCACCCACCGCTACCGCCTGGGCTTCCGCCGCGAGACCACTAAGGTCGAAGAAACCCAAGACCAGGCAGCACGGCGCAAAGCCCAGCGCGACAGCACGGCCATCCCCGTGGATACGCTCATTGTCGAAGAGTTTGTGCCCGTCACCAGCTTTATCCATACCTTCAAGATAGAGCGCTCGCGCCGCAACTACAAGGCCGGCACTGAGCCCACCGGCGAAAACTCCATCTACGACAACACCTACCTGCAAGAAGGCAGCAGCCACGACAGCACCGTAGCCATCAGCGTGAAAAACACCATAGGCATCGCCCTGCTGGAAGGCTTCAACAAATACGCCAAAGCCGGACTGACGGCATACATCTCCCACAAGTTCAGCCGCTACACGCTCATGAACATGAACACCGAGCTCGAACGCCCCACCCCGGTAGACTACAAGGAGCACGAAGTCTACGTAGGCGGCGAGCTGGCCAAACGCCAGGGCAAACTGCTGCACTACAACGCCACCGGCGAAGTAGGGCTGGCAGGCAAAGCCATCGGCCAGTTCCGCGTAAAAGGCGACCTCGACCTCAACTTCCGCCTCTGGAAAGATACCGTTAACTTCTACGCACGGGGCTACATCAGCAACACGCTGCCCTCCTTCTACATGCGTCACTACCACTCCAACCACTTCACGTGGGACAACGACAACCTGAGCAAAGAGTTCCGCACCCGCGTGGAAGGCGAGCTGAACATCGAACGCTGGGGCACCAACCTGCGCGCCGGTGTGGAAAACATAAAAAACTATACATACCTTGGCCAGACGGCACTGCCCGAACAGCACAGCGGAAGCATACAGGTCATCTCTGCCACTCTGGCACAGAATTTCCGTTTAGGCATCTTCCATCTCGACAACGAAGTGACATGGCAAAAGACGGGTAACTCCTCCGTGCTGCCCCTGCCCGAGTTCTCGCTCTACCACAACCTCTACCTGCGTGCCAAGTTGGCCAAGAAGGTGCTTACCGTGCAGCTGGGAGCCGACGTCAGGTACTTCACCTCCTACTACGCCCCGGCCTACCAGCCCGCCCTGCAGCAATTCCACCTGCAGGCAGCCGACGACCGTGTAGAGATAGGCGGCTACCCCGTCATCAACGTCTATGCCAACCTGCACCTGAAGCGCACGCGCCTCTTTGCCATGATGTCCCACATCAATGCCGGCTCGGGCAACCGCAACATGTTCCTTGTGCCCCACTACCCCATCAACCAGCGGTTACTCAAGATTGGCGTATCGTGGAACTTCTACGATTAATCCCCCATCGCCTAAAGACCTTTCCCCATGCCACACACACACCGAAACAAATGGCTTAAATACGGCCTGCTGCCGATGCTTGCCCTTCTTGTATTGTCCGCCACCCTCCTGTTCACCTTCAAGGCAGAGGCACCGGCCGAAAACCTGCCCCTCCACCGGGACTACGCCGAGATACTGGCAGAAGGCACCCTGCACGCCGTCACAGAATACGACCCCATCAGTTACCACGCCGCAGGCGACACCGTAGCCGGCTTCCACTACGAGTTGCTGGCCGCCTTTACCCGCCGCCACGGCCTGAAATGCGACCTCTCGGCCGAAATGTCACTCGACAGACAACTGAAAGGACTGGAGGCAGGCCGCTACGACCTGATAGCCTGCGGATTGCTCGCCACCAGCGAAGTAAAAGACTCCCTGCTCCTTACCCGCCCCATCCTGCTGAACCGCCAAGTGCTGGTACAACGCAAAGACACGGTCCACGGCGACACTCTCGCCATTGCCAACCAGCTCGCTCTGGCAGGCCAAACGGTGCATGTGCCCGAGGACTCGCCCGCCATACTGCGCATCCGCAACCTCGGCGATGAGATAGGGGACACCATCTACATCCGCGAGGTAGAACGCTATGGCGCCGAACAACTCATTGCCCTCGTGGCCCACGGCGACATCGACTACGCCGTGTGCGACGAAAGCATAGCCCGCACCGCCCTCGACAGCCTGCCGCAAATAGACATCAGCGTAGCCGTAGGCTTCACGCAATTCCATTCATGGGCCGTGAGCAAGCGCTCGCCCGCCCTGCTCGACAGCCTGAACACCTGGCTCGAGGCATACGAACAGACGGAAACCTACCGCGCCCTGTGCCGCAAGTACGGGCTCTCGCCCGTCATTCCAAGTCGGTAAGCCACATACTCACCGTAGCATCACTGGGCATACGCCAATCGCCCCTCGGGCTTAGGGCTATGCTGCCCACCTTGGGGCCGTCGGGCAGGCACGAACGCTTGAACTGCTGGTTGAAGAACCGGCGGCAGAAGGTGCGCAGCCATTTCCTGACAACCTCCTCCTCATACACCCCCTTGAAAGCCCGGGTGGCCAGGAAAAATATCTTGGACGGACGGAAACCGTAGCGCAGGAAGTAATACAGGAAAAAGTCGTGCAACTCATACGGCCCTACCAGGTCTTCGGTAATCTGGCTGATGTTTCCGTTCTCGTCTGCCGGAATCAGTTCGGGGCTGATGGGCGTATCCACAATGTCGAGCAGCGTACGGCGCGAATCCTCGTCCACACCGTGCTCGGCCACCCACGTCACCAGGTAGCGCACCAACGTCTTCGGAATCCCGGCATTCACACCGTACATCGACATGTGGTCGCCATTGTAGGTGGCCCATCCCAGCGCCAGTTCCGACAGGTCGCCCGTACCCACCACCATGCCGCCCGTCTGGTTGGCAATGTCCATCAGCACCTGCGTGCGTTCCCGTGCCTGCGAGTTCTCGTACACCACGTCGTGCACGGCGGGGTCGTGCCCAATGTCTGCGAAATGTTGCAGGCAAGCCTGCCCGATGCCTACCTCGCGCACCGTCACCCCAAGGGATGTCATCAGGCTGACGGCATTGTCATGCGTGCGGTCGGTAGTGCCAAACCCCGGCATGGTGACGCCGATGATGCCCTTGCGCGCCCACCCCAGCTTGTCGAACGTGCGCACACACACCAGCAACGCCAGCGTAGAGTCCAGCCCGCCGGAGATGCCCACCACCGCACTCTTGGCCTGCGTATGCACCAGCCTTTGCGCCAGGCCGGCCACCTGGATGGAGAATATCTCCTCGCAGCGTTCATCCGCGCTGGCACCTTGCGGCATGAAGGGGTGCGGGTCGAACGTGCGGGTCAGCACCAGCTCCTTGCTGTTCACATACTCCGTAGCGATGCGCCGTGCCGCCCCTTGGATGCAAAGGTGCGCGCAGCACGAGGCAAAGGTAGTATTCACCCGCCGCTCCGTGCGCAGGCGCTCCACGTCAATCTCGCCCACCACCAGCTGCTCGTCCAGCGAGAAGCGCTTGCTCCGCGCCAGGAGCGTGCCGTTTTCATAAATCAGCCCGTTGCCTGCAAACACTACATCGGTGGTCGACTCGCCGAAGCCGCACGAGCTGAACACATACCCGGCTATGCAGCGTGCCGACTGCTGGGCGATGAGCGAACACAGGTAGTCGTGCTTGCCTATGCCCTCATTGTCCGCCGAAAGGTTGAATACGATTTCCGCCCCCTGCAGCGCCAGCATGGAGGCCGGGGGGACGGGCGCCCACAGGTCTTCGCACAGCTCAATGCCAAACACCGTGTCCGACGTCTCAAACAGCAGGTTCGCGCCCAGCGGCACCACCTGCCCGCACAGGCGGACACTCGTGTCGCAAACGTCGGCAGCCGACGCAAACCAGCGTTTCTCGTAAAACTCCTTATAGTTAGGCAAATATGTCTTGGGGACAATACCCAGAATCTTCCCCTTCTGAATCACCGCCGCGGCATTCAGCAGCGCGCCGTTCAGCGGCACCGGCATCCCTACGATAGAGATGATGTCGAGCTGGCGTGTATTGTTCAGCACCTGCATCAGCCCCATTTCGGCCTCCTCCAGCAGCAGTTGCTGGGCAAAGAGGTCGGCACACGTGTAGCCCGTCATGCTCAGTTCCGGGAACACAATCACCTGCACGCCCTTGCCGTCGGCTATGATAATCTCCTTTTCAATCTGGTTGGCATTGTGCTTGCAATCAGCCACCTTCACGCGTGGCACAGCAGCCGCAACCTTTACAAATCCGTAATTCATAAGCAATCCGTCAAAGTTTGATTGTACTACGACACAAAAATAACACAAAATCCCCACACCGCCAACAAGCAGGCAGAGAAAGCCGGAGGCATACAGTTGATTTTTCATCCGCAGATGACGCAGATTGCACATATTTTATTTTTTCTTCGCAAAAGGCATTTCCCTGCGCCTTTGGCGCGTAGTAAGATCCGCGTCATCTGCGGATAAAAGAAGTCATGCAAGGGCAAAAATGTAAACATATTAAAATTCTCATATTTTCCACGCCATAAATCCATTAATATTTACATGACAAATTTTGATTATTCTCATTTCCTTACAAAAAACGCTTTCCAAAAGACTTGTATTGTATTCTAAATCAACACATTACCATATAGAATCCACCTCAACATCATACCTCCTCCGACTCTCCTCCGATACAAGTCCGACTCAAGTCCGACAAAAGTTGGGCGTATAGGGTCGGAGGTGGAGCGTAGAAAATACGGACATGTCCGGGAGGAAATAGGGAGATGA
>CALUIF010000163.1 GCA_944320635.1 uncultured Bacteroides sp.
AAAAGGAGGAAAAATGATGGGAACCATTATCATTCTTGCCATGGTGGGGATACCCAGCCTCATAGCATTGCTTTGGTTTCTCACCCCGCGAGGCAAGCAATGGCTGAAAGCCAACCACATGATTTAAGTGCAACCTGTGCAACGCAAATGTGCGGCACCTTCTCACGAGGATGCCGCACACCGTGTTTCTTCTATGCAAAGAAACAATTAAAGTAAAGTCAAACCCGCCGGGCTGTGTATCCGGCAAGAGAGATAAGCTTCCCCGGAGACACTTCTTCGGGGAAGTTTTTTTTCAGTTACTGCATTAAGGATTATCAGCAACAAAGCCTGTGCGGCGGTAGCCCGCTACTTTATATTTAGCGATGCCATAATCAGAAAGATCTTCATCGTTGAAAGATATGTAATATACCAAGCTATCCGCCGGCATGCCGCTGGGCGTGGTAGCCGCGCCGGGCAGCATCTTGCCATCCTCAATCATTACCTGATTGTCATCGGCTTCATTTTGTACATATCCATCAGTGCTGAATGTCAACGCCGTGCAGTCACAGTTCACTACAACAGTATAGGGCTTCCACAAATTCCCCAAATCACTTACATACATCTTATCAGGCACATTGTCCACAGTGTTATAAGTGATACCCAATTTCGTTCCCATTGCATAATCGGCAGCTATCACATTACCGGCATCGTCCACCGCGTCTACCGTCAGCATCCACTCGCCGGCCAGGGCTTCGGTAGCCGTGCCGCCTATCTCGTCTTTCTCGCAGGAAGTGAACAACACCGTTCCTGCGCACATCATCAGTAGATATATTGCTTTTTTCATATCGTCTTATTCATTAAAAGTATCCTTAGTTATCGCTCTTAATATCACAGTCATTGGCGTGCCGCCATAGTCCACGTTTAGAGTGAACGTACGGGTAACCGGGTCGTAGCTGCCACTGGTCAGTCCCAGCACCACGTCACCAGTATCGCCGAAGTACCAGCTTCCCACTTCACTGGTCAGCGAGACGGTGTTATCAACATTCACTGCAAAGTCTACCTCTGCGTGGAAGTCGTAGGCAGGTTCAAAGTTCGGGTTCAACCCTGCAAACTGGAAGCCGCCCATCAGATCATCCAAGTGATAAGTACCATCGCCATTGTCCGTGATGTAAATCAAGGCATCGTAGTAATGGCGCGTACCGGCCATGCTCTCGCCAAAATAAATTGTAGCTATGCTCTCTTCTTCTGCCACGTACACTGTGCGCGACGCAGTGGTAGAGAACCCGTCGGCGTTGTAGATAATGTACGAAATGCTGTAAACACCCGGCGTGTTGTAGTCCACATTGGAAGAAGCTATCACCTCGCTGCTAACATCCTCGCCATTCATCTCGGCATAGCAACCTTCATCGGCATAACTTTCACCCACATACACAACCACTGTCGGTTCACCCAACACCTCCAACGTGGGGTAGTAGGTGATGCGCGTCAGTCCCTCCGTCGACTTGTCGCAACTCCACAGAGCCACGGCAAGCACGGGTACCAATAAATATGCTAATATCTTTTTCATTGTTCTATATCTTTATAATAGTAGTGTAACATCGTTATTCTGCCCAAAACACCGGTACGGTGTAGCCGGGAAAGTCGGGCACATTGCTGTTGCGCGAAGACGAATCTTCCGGATAGGGGAAGCGAGCCAGCAACTGGTTGGCACCCACCTGCCCGAACACTTGGATAGGCGTATAGAGCGTGCCGGGCACGTAGCTTGAGGTATCGAACGAATCGTCACTGTTGGCATAGAAGTCGCTGCCCTGTGCCGTGCCAAAGGCCGGATAGCCCAAGCGACGCACCTCGCACCATGCCTCGAAACCGTTGCTGCCTGCCAAGGCAATCCACTTGGCCACGCCGATGCACTGGCGATAGTTGGCATTGTCGTAAGGATTGCGGGCAAGGTATTCGTCGGCACCCGTCACGCCTTCGGAGGCGAAAGATGCCTCAACGGCAGCAGCATAATGGGCGGCGGCATCGCTTGCCGAGCCGTACTTTGCGTAGTACTCAGCCAGGAAGAACTCTGTTTCGGCCACCGAAATAAGAGCTACCGGCTCGCTGTAGGTCACGTTGGGACGGCACCAATAATTGGCGTTGTACACTTGGGTCTGTGTATAGTCGGCACCACCGATAGAACCTTCGTAGTTGCCTTCCGTATTTGGGTTGAAATACACTGCCAAGCGCGGGTCGGTATAAGCGATGTTGCCCATCGCATCCCTTACCTGCATGGTGTTGACAATGGCCAAGTTGGCCACCAAATTCTGTTGTTGTCCGGGTGCAAATTCTTCGGAGTAGAGGGGACTGCGCTTTTCTGCCTCATCCGCCCAGCAATTGGCCCAAACCACGTCGGCTGTGGGGAAGTCGCCCTCGCTCACCAAAGCGGACAGTTCGCTCTGCACGTCGGCCACATCGGACATGCGCATCAGTATTCTCAACTTCAATGCCTTAGCAAACTTTATCCAGCTGTCGGCACTTTCGTTGGGGAAGAGGAAGTTGGTGCACACACTGGCAGCAGGGTCAGTCTGCGCCAAGACAGCGTCCAGTTCGGCCAGAATACCCTCGTACACCGTCAGCCCCTCGTCGTAGTGCGGAGCAAGGATTTCGGGGTTAAGCGACTCGGTGTAGGGCACAGAGCCGTAGCAGTCCACCAGCACCTGGAAGGTGAAGGCACGCAAGGTAGTGGCTGCCAATACAGTGCCCATGTCACCGGAGGCAGAAGCGCGGTCGGACACATTCTTCAAGTTGTTCAGCGCCTTCTGGTAAAGCTCTGTATAGGTGCGGCTGCTGCGCGAGGCGCTCATGTTGAAGCGGGCATAGTCTTGATAGTTGCTCGTGCCGAATTGCTGGGCATAGTACTGGGCAAAATAGCCGCCCGTAATGCGTAGGAAGTCGCCGTAGTGCTGGGCAATGGCCATCTCTGCGCCCGGCATCACCATGTCGGTGGTCACGTTTTCATCCGAAGGCGAGTTGGGGTCGTAGTTGATGTCGAGGTAGCTGTCGCACGAAGCCAGGCCCAAGCCCACGGTCAAAGCGGATATAAGGAATATTTTTGTTTTCATTGTCAGAATCTCCATGTTTAGAATGTGATGTTAAGATTGCAACCAAACACGCGGCACGAGGGGTTGACGTACATCTCACCAAACTGTGTGGCGAGGTCGCCCCATGAAGCCTGCGAAATAGACGTGTTTTCGGGGTCGATGTAGCGGTTGTCCGAAGCCGTCCACGTAAAGACATTGTTGCAGAACACCGTTAGCGAGAGGTCGCTCAACTGCATGGCGCGCACCCACTTCTTGGGCACATTCCACGTCAGGCTGATGTTACGCAGCTTCACAAACGAGCGGTCCAGCAAGTAAGCCTCGCCGCCATAGCCGTAGCCGTAATTGTTGAAGTAGCTCTGGAAACTGCTGTCATACAGATAAATGGGTGTCGTATTGGGCGAATAGGTGCCGTCGCCATTGTCGACCACAGAGTTGGGGATGACGAAGGGACGACGGTTGTTGTACATTGTCACCACGCCGTTACCGGTGAACTGCATCAGGTTCTTGGTGCGCGAGAACATGTAGCCGCCCTTGCGGATGTCCAAGGCTGCGCTCAAGGTAAAGTCCTTGAAGGTGAGGCCTGTGGTAATACCGCCCGTCCAGTCGTTGTTCATGTTCTTGCCCGTGTCTTCTATCTCGGTGCCAAGTACCGGATAACCGTTGGCATCCACAATCAGCTGGCCGTCTTCCGTATACCTGGGCAAGTAGGTGTAGAACTGACCGATGGGCTTGCCCTCTACGGCATACATCTCCACGGCATCGTTGCCTGCGGCAAAACCATAGATGGACACCTGTCCGCCTTCCAGACTTTCGGGCAAAGAGATCACTTTGTTCTTGTTCTTGGCAAAGTTGAAGCCGATGTCCCAACGCCAATCCCTTGTCTGCACGGGCGTAAGGTTGATGGCCAACTCAATACCCTTGTTTTCCACTTCACCAAAGTTAGTTACCACGTAGCTATATCCGGCAGCTGGGTCGGCTGGCAGGGTAAATATCTGGTCGTTGGTGCGGCGGTTGTAGTAAGCGGCGTCAATGCCCAAGCGGCCTTTGAAGAACTGCAGGTTTACGCCCACTTCAAACTCTTTCGTCATTTCGGGGCGCAAAGCCTCGCTGCCCAAGGTGTTGGAGGTGAGGTAAGCATTCGTGCCGTTCAAGGGGAAGGAAATGCCGGGTGCTACATACGTACCGTTGGCCGTGGCCTGCACGTAGGACAGCGATGTCAGATAGGGGTCGGCATCGTTACCCGTCTTACCGTAGGCCAGGCGCAGCTTGCCGAAGCTCAGCCAGTCGTTTTCGGGAATGAGCCGCGTAAATATCCAGCTCAGTGTGGCACCCGGATAGAAGAAGCTGTTGCTGCCCATGGGCAGGGTGGACGACCAGTCGTTGCGGGCGGTGACATTGAGGTAAATCATATCGTCCCAACCCACGGTAACATCGCCAAACAGACCCACCAGGCGGCGCTTGCTCTGGCCTTCACTCAATGTAGTGGAAGCTGCATTGCTCAAATCCCAAAAGCCTGTATAGATAGACAAATTGGAACCTGTACCATTCAAACTGGTGGAGTAGCGTTCATTCATATTGACACCTGCATTGACATTGATGTCCAAGCGGTTGTCCAAGAACTTCTGTGCATAGTTGGCCAGGAAGTCATGGTTCAGTTCATAGCGGCGGTTGTAGATGGCCGATACGCTACCCTCTTGGTTCATGGAGGACGGAGGTGTTCCGTAGTCATTGTTAATCAACGCGTCGTCCAGATTAATCTGCGGGCTTCCGGTCTTAATGTCATAGTCCGTGTAGTCCAGACCCATGCGGTAAGTCAAGGTCACCCACTTTACCGGCTTGATATCTACCTGCACCTTGCCATAGATTTGCTTGGAGTTGGTATGGAAGTAGTTGTTGGCCAATGACCAGTAGGGGTTGGTGAAGCCGTAAGGAGTATAGAAAGCCTCGGGCGTATTGAAGGGACTGGTCAAATCCTTCATGTCCACAATGGAAACATCGCGCGATGACTCCATCAAGCCCTCGATAACGGAGGTTCCCTGGAAGGCACCCACAGCATCCGTCTGGCTGCGTGCGAAGTTCACAGAAGAGGAGAACTTCAACCACTTGGTAGCCTCGTAGCTATTGCGGAAGGCAATGGTGTTGCGCTTATACACGTCATAGTCTTCGGGCATGATGCCGTCATCGCCCGTGTACGAGTAAGATAGGTAGTAGGTCATCTTTTCGTCATTAGACACACCGCTGATAGAGAGGTTGTGGTTCTGTGACCAGCCTAGGTCGAAGAAGTCCTTAATGTTGTCCTTCTTCGCGCTGTACTCGTGAATGAGCTGCTGGTTGTTCCACACCGGGCCGTACACCTGCGTGGATCCGTCGAGGGCAGGACCCCAGGAACCGTTTTCGATGAACGTCTGTCCGCCGTTCCAGCCCTGGCCGAAGCTGTTCTGCATCTCGGGCAGGTAAGACAATTGGCGCGCCTGCACGTTGCCACTATAATTGATGGAGAAGTTGCGCCCGTCGGTGCCCCGCTTACCGCTCTTGGTGGTGATGACGATGACACCGTTGGCGGCACGGCTACCGTAGAGCGCGGTAGCGGCGGCACCTTTCAGCACGGTCATCGACTCGATGTCTTCAGAGGCAATGTTGGAGATACCACCCAGGGTGACGTTCTTACCGCTGCCGGACACGGAACTGTTGCTCAAGGGAATACCATCGACTACGTACAACGGCTGGTTGTCGCCGTTGATGGAGCCAAAACCACGGATTACCACGTTGCTCACCGAGCCCGGATCGCCCGACGTGGAGCTGACCTGCAGACCGGCCACCTTGCCCGAAAGGGCGTCGGCCACATTGGTGACACGGGCAGAGGTAATCTCATCGTTCTTCACCGTCGTGGCCGAGTAGCCCAACGACTTCTCCGAACGGCTGATACCCATGGCCGTCACCACCACCTCGTCGAGCAGTTCGGCATCGGTGCGCAGCACAATGTTCATCGCCCGCCCCCGGGTGATGTCCACCTCCTGCGTCTGCATGCCCACAAAGGAAATGCGCAACGTCTTGGCACTGGCCGGCACATTGGCGATTGTAAACTTGCCGTCGACGTCGGTCATGATACCCAGATTGGTACCTACCACCAACACCGAGGCGCCTACGACAGGCTCGCCGTCTTCGTGGGAAGTCACTACTCCCGTCACGGTGGACGTCTGAGCCATCACAAGGTTCACCCCTGCAAAGAGGCAAACCAGCCACAGCATTAATCTTTTTTTCATAAAATCTCTCTTTATTTAAAAGTACTACATCTATGTGTAAGACATTACACGGCAGCAAATGTATTAAAGTTCTATAAGATATCGCAACACTTTTGGAATAAAAATATCATTTTGCCTTTACTTTTAACATTTCAGTGTCATTTTGTGCCCGCAAAACCTAAAAACATGCCGATAAATACAATAAAAAAGGGAGCAAGCCATATCCATTTCCATGACTTTTCCGCTCTACAAATACGAATTTCATAGAAAAACACTGGTACAAATTATTATTTATCGGAAAAACAAACGTTTTTCGTGAGCGATAACATATTTTCATAAACTACCTTTTTGTAACACATCTGCTACGCACCTCCTTCGCTCCATAGGGCCAAAGGAAAA